>CALBQZ010000032.1 GCA_937899735.1 uncultured Clostridia bacterium
ATTCTGTGCTTTCAAAAGAGTCTGAAGCAAAATTCTGTTTAACTTCATCAATGGTAAAAGAGAAAAAGAGAACTGAACAGATTTTGCCATCAGCATATAAAGGATAATGCATAATAAACATTGCGTCGCCATCAATACTTTCATCCGTATTCATTCGGCATACAGTGAGAGGGCCTTTTTCAACACATTCTTTGAGATGGTCGGTGTGTGCTAAAGTTATGCTTTTGCCGTCAGAAGTATAACAAGTACCATCTAAAAGAGCGACACCAACTCGTTTGTATACAATGTTTGATGGTATATCTTCAATGCTTTTCACAGCGGATGTTGGGTCGTTTCTCAAACTTTCAGGAATACTATTTGCGACACTCACAACAAAAGATGCTTGCTCTTGAAATTTAAAACCAATTGATTCTGCGTTCTTTTTAGAAATTTCTTCAAGCATTGTTTGATTTTGAATATCCATAATCTTTGTCATAAGCATTGGTGAGATAATAAGCATTACCAGTGCAAAAAGACACAATATTCCTAAAAATATATATCGTTTGAACGGTTTTTTATATGGCTTTTTTTGTTTCATTTTCAATTACCACCGTTAATGAATTAGATAAAACTTACCTATTATAAATTATAACAATTTAAAAATAAAAAAGAAATAGTAATAATTCATAAAAGCATAGGAAAATTTAATGCACAATAACTAATTTGTATGTTGAATTTGATTGACACTAAATACTATTTGGTGTACTATTAAACTATATAATTATGCTTAAATGGAGCGTGAAATTATGACAATTAAAGAAAAATTTGACTATTGGTGCAGTTTTGATGAAGATACAAAAAAAGAGCTTCTCTCAATCACTGACGAAAAAGAAATCGAAGACAGATTTTATAAAGATTTAGAGTTCGGCACAGGTGGACTTCGCGGAATTATGGGTGCAGGTCCAAACCGAATGAACAGATACACAATTGCAAAGGCAACAAAGGGTTATGCAGATTATCTTAAGAGCCGATTCAGCGGTGAAATCAGTGTTGCAATTGCTTATGATTCAAGAAATAATTCACAGTATTTCTCACAGGTTGCAGCAGGTGTACTTTCAGCAAACGGAATTAAAGTATATATCTATGAAACACTTATGCCAACACCAGTACTTTCATTTACAGCGAAGTATTTAGGATGTAATGGTGGTATCGTGCTAACTGCTAGTCATAATCCAAAGGAATATAATGGATACAAAATCTATGACGAAAAAGGTTGTCAGTTAGTACCTGAGTTTGCAAGTCAGGTTATCGGCTTTGTTAATGCTGTAACAGACTTAAAGGCTGTTGCAGTTGATGATTTTGAGAAGTCAGTAAAGGACGGCAAAGTCATTGTAATCGGTGATGATGTTCTTGAAAAATTCCTTACAGAAGTGAAGAAACAGTCAATTTATGAAGAAAAATCTGACCTTAAAATTGTGTATACAGCGCTTCACGGTACAGGAAATATTCCAGTTAGAAAAGTGCTTCAGGGTCTTAACGTTTCAATCGTAAAATCTCAGGAATTACCAGATGGTAATTTTTGCACTGTTCGTTCACCAAACCCTGAAGAAAAAGATGCTCTTACCATTGCAATTCAGCAAGCAAAAGAAGAAAATGCCGATTTGGTACTTGGTACTGACCCGGACTGTGATAGAGTTGGTACAGCTGTTTTACATAATGGCGAATATGTGCTTATGACAGGTAATCAGATTGGTGCGTTGCTTGTTGATTTTGTACTTTCTCACAAAAAGGATACACTTAATGAAAAATCAACACTTGTAAAAACTATTGTTACAAGTGAGCTTGGTGCAGAAATCGCAAGAAAATACGGACTTCATATTGTTGATACTCTTACAGGCTTTAAATATATCGGAGACCAGATTGGAAAATATGAAATTAGCGGTGACCGTGAATTCGTAATTGGTTACGAAGAATCTTATGGATATCTTGTTGGCACTCACGCAAGAGATAAGGACGCTGTTGTTTCTTCAATGCTCATTTGTCAGATGGCTGCATATCACAAGAATAACGGAAGAACACTTGTTGATGCACTTAATAATATTTATGCAGAATACGGTTTTTACCTTGATGCACTTGATACATTTGTGCTTAAAGGTAAAGATGGTGCAGAAAAGATTCAGAGTATTATGACAAAAATGCGTGAGAATGGTGAATCCCTTTTCGATAACATTAAAAATGTTCTTGATTACTCAAAAGGCATTGACGATTTACCAAAGGAAAATGTACTTAAATACACATTCACAGACGGTAGCTGGATTGCAGTACGTCCATCAGGTACAGAGCCGAAACTTAAGGTTTATTACTCAATGTGTGGCGAGACAAAGAGTGTTGCAACAGAAAAACTCGAAAATATCCGAGCTATCCTTAAGAAAGAAATTGAGGACTGATTATGAGAGATTATATTGATAGAATCATAAAACCAAAACTGCAGGGTGACGGTGGAGAAATCGATTTCGTTTCCTATGAAAAAGGAGTGCTTACTGTGCTTTTGCAGGGTGAATGCTCAAAATGCCTTATTGTTGACCGTTGTCTTTCATGGATTGAAAGCGAGATTATGCGAGATATGGGTGAAAGCGTAAAAGTAGTGGCGCAAAAGAGAAAACCATTTTTCTGGGATAAGGACTAAAGGGGGAAGCGTGAATGGCACATATTAAAGTTGTAAGAAGAAGTATGCGGCCTGAGGAATGGACCGATTTACACTTTGGTTGGCTTAAAAGATACATATACGACGAAAAATATGAAATCGAAAACTTTATGGTTCGTGATGCTCGACAAGTTGCAGAGATGCAGTATGAGTACTATCCCGAGGGATGGAGAAACCTTAGCAAAGGGGATATGTACTTTACTCCTGATGGAACTGCTTTTTTTGAGGCAGAGGTCACAATTCCCGAACATCTTCGTGGCAAAGAACTCTGGTTTTCGCTTAAAACTGCAGCCGAAATCATTGTTAAGGTAAATGGAAAATATGTTGGTGGTGTTGACCCTAACCGAGATAGAATTTTGCTCACTCCTTATCTTAACGGAGCAACTGAGCTTCATTTTCAGATGGAAGGTTACAACCGTTCAAAGCCTGATGACGAGAGAAACCCTGAATCATTGTCAGTTCGTGGTTGCCGTCAGATTTTTGAAGGTGCTTACCTTGCAACAATCAATCATACTGTTCTTGACTTGGTTTATGACCTTGAACTGCTCCTCGATATTGCAAAAAGTGAACTTTTCAATGAGGATTATCGTAGCTTCCTTAACAGAGAAATCAACAATGCGCTTAATCTTATTGATTTTGATGATTTAAAGAATGAAGATGTTGCAAGTGCAAAGAAATATGTTGATGATGTGATTTTTGCAAATGATGATTACAAAGGAAATGGTGATGTAGCCCTTGTTGGTCATTCACATCTTGATATTGCTTATTACTGGAGAAGAATTCACTCAGTACAGAAAAATCTTCGTACAATTCTTATTCAGCTTCGTTTGATGGACAGATATCCTGATTTCAAATATACTCATACACAAGCATATACATACGAAATGCTTGAAAAATATTATCCCGACGTGTTTGAGGAGTTGAAAGAGAAGATTGCAAACGGTCAGTTTGAGCCAGTTGGCGCTATGTATGTTGAACCTGACTGCAATATTCCTTGTGCTGAAAGTTTAATCCGTCAGTTTATGTATGGTCAGCATTATTTCCGTGAAAAATTCGGAAAGACTATTAAGAATTGCTGGTTGCCTGATGTTTTCGGTAATTCATGGATTTTACCACAGATTCTCAAAAAGAGTGGTGTTGACTACTTTGTTTCAAACAAAATGTCAACATGGAATGATACAAACCGATTCCCACACAATAACTTTATCTGGAAAGGTATTGACGGCAGTGAGGTTTATGCGTGCGTACCACCAACTCACTTTATAACATGGAATATGCCATCACAGATTCAGGAAAACTGGGAAGCGTATCAGGACAAAAATCAAGGTGGACAGACTATGTCTATGTTTGGCTATGGTGACGGTGGTAGTGGTTGTACCGAAGAAATGATTGAGGTTATGCATCGTTTCAATAAACTCTCAATTATGCCAAAAACCGAGCATGTTGGTGGTCAGGAATTCCTTGAAAGAAACTTAAAGGATAACAAAAACCTTTCAAAGTGGGATGGAGAGCTTTATCTTGAAATGCACCGTGGTACATTTACTACAAAGTCAAAGATGAAGAGATATAACCGTCAGCTTGAATACAAACTCCGTGAGGCAGAAATCGTCTCAACACTCCGTCACTTAAAGGGTGAGGTGTATCCTCACGACGAAATCCGTGATATTTATAAGAAACTTCTTATAAATCAATTCCATGACATCCTTCCGGGTAGCCATATTACACCTGTTTATCGTGATGCAATGTCTGATTACGAAGAAATCGAGCAGAGAGTAAACAAAATTATCGGTACAGGGGAGCAGTATTTCAATTCACTTAACTTCCCACGAAAACACCTTACTTTCGTTGAAAACGAATTTGGTAACAGTACTCGTTATGGCAAAAGAGGTAATTGGGTAATTCCGAATCTTCCTGCACTTTCTTGTGGCGACATTTTCCCTGATGAAACAAGTGACGAATGGCTTTCTATCGGTGAAAAGGTTGTTACGTCGTTCTACGAAATCGTGTTTAATACTGATGGTAGTATCGAAAGTCTTTACGACAGAGAATTAGGTCGTGAATGGGTAAATGGTGAATTCAATAAGCTTAAGCTTTATAAGGATAATCCCGGTGTTTATGATGCTTGGGATATCTTGCCTAATTATAAGGACAGAGAAGTTGAAGTTAAAATACTTTCACCACTAAAGACTATTGAGAAGAATTCTGAGGTTGCATCTTTTGCGTGTACTCTAGGTACAGAAAAGAGTACTTGGAAACGAATTATCCGTGTTTTCCGTCAGTCACGTGGTATTGAAGTTGAAAACATCGTTGACTGGAACGAAAAACATGTACTTGCAAAAGCACAGTTCGATTGTAATGTGCTTACACGAAAAGCAGTTTGCGACACGAGTGCAGGTTTTGTTGAAAGGGAAACTCACAGAAATACAACATGGCAACAAGCTCGTTTTGAAGTTTGCCATCATAAATGGGTTGATATGGCAGAAACCGATGGTGGTGTTGCACTTATCAATGATTCAAAATACGGTGTAGGACTTTTAGAAAACTCGATGAGTTTAAGTCTTCTTCGTGCAACAATCCGTCCTGATGTTACAAGTGACTTGGGACATCACGAATTCGCATATATGATTTATCCACATGGTGACGATTTTGTAAAAGCAGAAATCAATAATATTGCTTATGAATATAATGTTCCATTAGGTAAAGCAGATTTGACCTGCGAAAACTCATTTGGTGAACTTTATATGCAGACAATGAAAATGAGTGAAGACGGTACAATGATTGTGGTAAGGCTTTCCGAACAAAACGGCAGACGTGGTAGAATCAACCTTGATGGTAAAGTTAAACTTCTTAACTTCCTTGAGGATGTTGTTGATGAAATTGATACTATCGAGTACAAGCCATTTGAGATTATCACTATTGGTATTAAGGTGAAATAAATGAAGAAAATAATATCAATAATATTGTCAGCTATCATAATAATTACTAGTGTTGTTATAGCAATAATAAAAATCCCTCCTAAGGTTGTTTCTCTTTCGGAAAAAGGACTTCCTACAGAGGAGGTTAACCTGATTGCTCATCGTGGATTTTCAGCAGTTGCTCCTGAGAATTCATCGGCTGCTTTCATAAAAGCAGGGGAAGCAAGATTCTTCGCTGCAGAGTGCGATATTCAGTTGACCAAGGATGAAATCTGGGTCTTGAATCACGATGACGACATCAAAAGAATGACTAATGGTAAAGGTCTAGTTTCACAATTGACTCTTGGTGAAATCAGAGAGTATAATATTAATGGAGGATACAACTCACATAAATATCCTGACCAGGAATTGATAACTCTTGATGGATACCTGAGCATTTGTGATGGGTATGATATAATACCTCAAATCGAAATTAAAAAGGGAAACAATAATTGCCTTGATAAGATTCTCAGAGCTCTTGATAATTACGAGGGAATGCGAGAAAAGGCAATGATTATTTCTTTTGATGAAGATATTCTGAAGTCCATAAGAGAAATGGATAGTGAAATTGAACTCTGGTATCTTACTCACGAAATTACGGATGATGCCATAACTTTGTGTGCTGATAACAATTTTGCCTTGGCTTTTAATGGAAATAAATATATTAAAAGTCCAAATGGTGGCGTAGAAAAAGCTCAACAGTCAAAAGTCAAACTTGCTTGTTGGACAATTGATAAACCAAGCGTTTATAAGGATTTATATGACTTAGGAATTCGCAATTTCACAACAAACAGACTTGTAAAATAAAAAATGACCGGGTAGGAAATCTACTCGGTCAAATTTTTATGTTTAATTATAATCTTGCTGCTGCAGCTTTATCAAGGAAGATGTGCACATCCGGATGAAGCTGTAAAACAGATGCAGGACAAGATGGTGAGATATCACCGTGAACAAGGCCCCAGATAGCATCTGACTTGCCTCTGCCTGTTGCAATAAGGATAATCTGTTTTGATTTCATAATGGAAACAGTACCCATTGTAAGTGCATAATGTGGCATTGGGTTTTCGTCAAAATAAACTGAGTTAGCATCAATTGTGCTTTGTGTAAGACGAACTTTGAAAGCGCCTTTTGTGAATTTGTTTGAAGGTTCATTAAATCCAATGTGACCGTTTCTGCCAACACCTAAAAGCTGAATGTCAATTTTCTTTTCAGTAATAAGGTCGTCATAACGGAGACATTCTGCTTCAGAATCTTCTGCATTACCATTTAAGAAATTAACATTTTCTTCCTTAACATCAATATGGTTAAAAAGGTTTTCGTGCATGAATGTGTAATAACTATTTTTATCACTCTGTGGCAAATCGCAGTACTCATCAAGGTTAAATGTTGTAATATCCTTGAAACTAACCTTATCTTTTTTATAAGCCTTAATAAGGTGGTTGTATGTAGGGACAGGAGAAGCACCTGTCGCAAAGCCTAAAACTGAATTTGGTTTTTCATTTACCTGGTCGCAAATCATATTTGCAACTGCCTTACCGATTTGCTCGGCATTATCAAAAATATGAATAATCATTTTCTTTCCACCTCGTAATCTTTTCTGAAATTTAATTTTACCATATATTTCAAAAAATGCAATAAAAAAGGAGCAAAAAT
This sequence comes from uncultured Clostridia bacterium, assembly GCA_937899735.1. Taxonomy (GTDB): domain Bacteria; phylum Bacillota; class Clostridia; order Oscillospirales; family Acutalibacteraceae; genus Fimenecus. The sequence goes on from CALBQZ010000032.1 coordinate 7,291, forward strand.
TTGCCCCTTTTCTTATTATTTATTAAGTTTGTTATCAACAAGTTTGTGCATTATAATTTCAACAATATAAACAATGATTACAATTATAGCACCTACTCCGATACTTGCACCATTTACTATGGAAAGAACAGTGCAGACGAAAAGTACAACAAGATTGATAATGCTGAATACGAGATTTCTCACAAAGGCTTTTTTGACATTTGAGAAAAGAGAAGAAATAATTACTGCTAGTGAGAAAATGATAATGCAAACCATTGTGATAAATGGGAATAAGAATGAAGGGTTACTTAAATCAAAATTCCCTTCGATTATTCCCATAATAACACCGATAAGTGTTACACTTGCACCATCAGTGGACTTAAACATTGGTAAACACATCCAGGCAAGTGGTGAGAACATAAGGATAAAACGAATTATCTGTAATGGTCCACCAAAAGCAGATGCTTTAATGTTGTTAAGCATTCTGTCAACTGCTTCCTGCTCTTTCATAGCCTGTTCATGGTCGGCTTTGAGTCTGTTTTCAAGGTCATAATATACAAGGTTTGTTTTGCATTTAGGACAATTTTGTTTCATGTATAATGGTGAAAGCTTTTCGCCACATTTTGGACAATTACTCATTTTCGCCACCTCCTGAAACCTGTGCAGAGAGCTTTGCTCTTCGCTCTGCCATTTCTTCACGAACTTGTTTTAATTTGTCCCCGGTAAGGTCATACCATATATACGGAATAAGTGGAAGAAGACCTAAAACTGCAGGAGCTAATGTGAACATACCCCAGATAAGGGTGTCGGTGTAATCATAAGCCTTAACAGTCATTGTTTCTGTCGCACTGACCTGTACAAATGAAAGACCAATAACAGGAAGCAAAGCGTTACCGATTGTGCCGGAAATCGAGCCTGTAAGCTTACCTACGAATGTAAGTACAGAGAATGAAACACCTTCGTTTCTTTCTCCAGTTTTCCATTCCATATAGTCGATAGTGTCACCAATCATTTCGGTTGGAATAACCATATTGATTGTGTTGAAGAAACTGAAAAGGAAATTCTGAACCATCAGGAGTGGTACTACAACCCAAAGATTTGTAAAGCATTTCACACCAACAAGGAACACAATAATTCCGACAACGAGTCTCACAAATCCGTTAAGGAATATAATTTGTTTGTTGTCAAATTTCTCTTTAACCTTTGGAATAAGCAAATATGTAATAAAGCCTAAAATAGTACCAGGTAAATAAATGATGATAGTAAGTGAGTTCATCTGCACAACTTCTGAATAGTAATACGCCTGGAAGAAACCACCAATACCACCGATTGCGCCAAGCACATTGCCTATAACAATCAAAAGCAGAGGCTTGTTTTTAACAAGTGCCTTAAATCCGTCAAGAATACTTGGTTCTTTAATTGTCTGCACAACTCTTTCCTTTGTACAGAAACCTGCCAATGAGAAAAGTCCCATCCCATAGGTTGCGGAGAGAATTGACATAAGCAAGAATACCTGTGACAGTGAAAGCGGAATAGTACCCTTGTTACTTAAGTCCATAAGCACAGTAAGGATTGGTGTTGAAATACCACCAAGAATACCTGAAATAAAACGTGCTGATGAAATAACTCTTGTTCGGTCGGATGGTGAAGGGCTGATTGCAGCACTCATACCCCAGAAAGGAACATCACCCAAGGTGTAGAAAAGTTCCCAGAAGAAGTAAGTGACAAACATATAGATTATTTTTGCAACATCTGTAACCTTATCACCGAGGAGCTCAGGACCTGCAAAAAGTAATATTGTTGCAATACCTAAAGGAATTGGCACAATTAAAAGATAAGGGCGTAATTTTCCGTATCTTGTTCTTGTTTTGTCAACGATTGTGCCCATAAGGGGGTCGTTGAAAGTATCCCAAAGTCCTAAAATGAGCATCATCGCAGCAACTGCAGCAGGTGGTACACCAAAAACCTTTGTGAAGAAAAGTGAGAGATAACTACCAGCAATAATGTTATAGCCAAAGCATTGGCCGGCATTTGCAATACCGTAAAGCAGAGTTTCCTTGACACCGACATAACGGATATCGTCTTTATTTTCGTTCATGGTTATTTTCTCCTTCCCTTATTTCTATGCTTGATTGCTCCACCTTTATCGTTGAGAAGATATGAGTTTTTACAGTTTAAATATATAAACTTTTCTTTGATGTTTTCCTTATAGTCAAATACTCTGCCTTGAATTTTATCGTAAAGGTCGCAGCTGAGAGTGCAAGTTTCATTTTCTGTATCAGCAACGACAGAAAGTACGAGAATATCACGGTCAACAGGGAAACTGACAACACCTTTTCCGTTAGCCGCTACTTCAACATGCCAGAAGAACAACTGCTGACATTGAGCATCACCATTATCGGTATGTGAATGAGTAAATTCATAACCTAATTTACCAGGCTTTGTGAATGCAACTTCTTTGAAATCATATAAATCCCAGCCTGCATAATTTTCAGTAATATCATTGATTCTGTATGCAGAGCCATTGAGTTTAATGTGCTTATCACCATTAAGCGCTGCCATAAGAATGTGAACTGTTTTAGTGCCACTAGGAAGAATTAAACTCTGACCACCACAAAGCATACCATTGTTATTCTTTGGAAGCTGGAATTTAACGCCATTAGAAATGATAGTTTCAGGCATGATTTCTGCTGGGATTGTCTTGCCTATTACAGGTAACTCACCTGATGGCTTTGCATTTGTTGAGAATGCATTAATATTACCCAAAATATCAACATTGAATTTTGTTTCTGCTTTTGCATCTGCTTTCTTTACTTTAAGAGCAAATGATTTGATTTCATAAGGCTTTAGGTCGAATACAAGTTTACCATCAACAAGAGCAATGTCATCAATATGCTCTTCGGAAGCGAAGATTTCTCTTGCAGACTCGATTTCACAGTCAAGTGAGAACATAACACCCTTTTGTGATTTCTTTTCACTTTCACCGATTCGTATAACTATTTCATCACTGTTTTCTGCCTTTTTCATTGCTCGTAAAACAGCATTTCCTGAAAGTGAGCCGAAGGAGTATTCGTTATATTCACCTTCGTGCTTTGAAACAATGAAAGATGCCATAGGCATAACAAAGTTTCTTGCCTCTTTCTGTGTATCGTGTGCAACAGCACCTTTGTGAGAATAGATAGCATAGGCGTATCTGTTAAGGCCCAAATCCATCATTGATTGCATACTGTCAACCTTGTAGTTTTTAAGTGGAGTATGCATAAGAGTAAGACGGAGAGTGTTGTCGTCGAATTTGTCCCAACCATATTTACATTCGCTGATAACGGAAACACCAAAACCTGCAGTATCATCGGAAATATCTGCCCATTTCTGTGCAGGTACTTCAAAGAGCTTTTCATTCATATTGCCACGTCTGATTGCACCAAGACCCAAATCATAGGTTGCAACAGGACTTTCGGCTGTAAATGAGAAAATCTCCTTTGCGAGATGACGCTTACTTCGCCATTCAGTTTCGTTGTAAACTTCTACAATTTTTCCACCACGGCTGAGTGCTACAACAGATGTGAATGTGCTGTCACCAAAAGTCTTTACGATTTCAAGAGCAACTCGGCAAGGACCGTTTTCAATAACCTTAATTGTCTTGATTTTTGTTGTGTTTTGTGGCTCACGATTTAGTTCTTCATAGTTTAATTCCCAAGCAGGCCAGCTTGTACTGCCGTTATAGTCGAAAATGCCGGTTGTAACAGGTTTCTTGAGAATTTCCAGTTTTAATTCCTTGTCGAAAACAGAAGAAATATCACCGTTACTGTTAAGCGTTACAATATATTTTTCATTTTCAAGTTTGTTGATTGATGCAGAAAGTTTGGATTTGATAGTACATTTTCTGTTTCGTACATCAAACACTTTATATCCCATTGCAGGAATTGTTACGCACATAAGAAGAGTTGTAAATCCGTTTTTAACTTCTTTAATCTGTGCAGGATACTCTTTCCCGTCAGCATCAAGTACAGTCATATTTCTTCCACAGAAATTTGAGGGAATTTTAACTGAAACGACCCCTGTGCGTTCATATTCCATAGGGTTGTTAACAACAACAGCAGTGCCTTTTACAAAGGATGTGTCGAGATTTGAAGCAATAGATTTTACAGCACCCTCATATTCATTTGTGAACTGGTTAAGTGACATTGCATAGTCGTTCCAACTTCTTCTGTATGCTCTTTGAACTGATGTGCCTGGTAAATCGTCGTGAAACTGATGCGCAATAACTCGCTTCCAGGCTCTTGTAAGTGTTTCATGAGGATATTCATAGCCATTAAGAACTGTTGCCGTAACACAAGCACGTTCTGCCATGTCTGCAATTTCTTCATTACGTCTGTTCCAACGTTTGCCGATAGCACGTGATGTGTAACCACCAACAGCGTGATTTGTCATAACAAGCTCGTTGTTCCATACAGGTAATTTCTGCTTGGTTTCTTCAGATAAAGCGTCAATATCACGGAAAATCTGGTCAGCAGGTGCAGATAAAACTTCTATATCACTTGTATTGTTTGTTTTGATTTCTTCGCAAACTGTTTTAACAGAGATTTCCTTTGGTGCACCACCACGGTCACCAACACCGTGGAATGCAGCTGTCATAGGTAAATCATATTTTTCATTATCCTTTAATTTATCGACAATAAACTTTTTGTCTCTGACTTTTAAGAATGAGGTCACATATGAACCGGGATTTGTATTGCCGTAAACATAATTTCCATCAACACCATACCATTTACCAAGGTCAAAAGGAATTCCGTAAGCAGAACCCCAAGTGAGTTTTTGCGTTGTGAAGCCTTTAAGATTTGCATGGTGCATAATGGATGGTAGAGCGTAGCCAAAGCCAAAGCAGTCAGGCAAAAAGATATCACAACTGCGTTTGCCAAAATTTTTGTCAAAATATTCATTACCAAGAAGAATATTTCTGAAAAGAGCTTCTGGTGATGGTATGTTAACATCACCATTTTCAAATGCGCTACCACAAACATTCCAACGACCCTCTGTAATGTATGTTTTCATCTTCTCCCACATTTCGGGGTAGTATTCTTTCATTAATTCATAACGATAAGAACCCTCGAAATTAAATTTGTAGTCAGGATATTTTTCGAAACGTTGAAAATTTTCATTTAAAGTATTGTATATGTATTTGCCAACTGTAGTTTCAAAATCCCAACTCCATATAGTGTCGAGATGAGCATTTGAAATAGTGTAAATCTTTTTCTTCCCCATAAAAATGGACCTCCAATCCGATTATAAAATGATTATATATTTTGATAGATAAAAAATCAATAAAACAAAACAAAAAAATCAAAAAACACTCGACAGAATGGGTGATTATTGGTAAAATATAATATATATATCTTAGGAAGGTGACACAAGATGAAAAAAGCAATATCTGTTATTATGGCAATATTGGTTATCATATCTGCAACATTCGCACTGACAGGTGCTATGGCATCTGAAAAGATTATGCCAACAATGAAAATCTCTGCAGATAAGATTTCTTATGCCATCAGTAACCGATTATATGGAATAAATCTTGAAAATGAAGGAAACGCCATTGACGGCGGACTTGTGTCAAACCTTGTAAACAATAATTCCTTTGAATATGCTGAGGCTGTTGAACCTTCTTGGAGAATTAATACAAAATCTCATGAAATCCTTTCAGAAAAAGGAATGAATGAGAATAACGGCAATTACCTTTCTGTAACAGTTGAGGAACAGGGTACAGTTGAAAATATCGGATATACTGAATTCTATAATTACAAATCCTATCAGATAAATAATAAAACATCAAAAACGGGGGATATGGGATTTAAGGCAAATGCGACATATTCATTCTCTGCATTTTTCAAGAATGTGGACTATGAGGGAACACTTACTCTTTCCCTCCCTGCTAACGGAAATAAAGAAAAATATCAGTTTAACTTGGATTCCTGTGAAGATTGGACAAAGATTACACTACAGATAAAGTCCGATGTTACAGCTGACGGTTCAATGCTTTTAACTTGTGACGGGACAGGAACATTCTATATGGATTATGTTACTTTAACTCCTGAAAATAGTTATGGCTATGGTTCAGAAAAATGGACTTATGCAAGTTTAAGAAATGACCTTGTTAATTCTATAAAGGATTTGTCACCTGCATATATCAGATTTACAGCAGGGGAATTTGACAGAGCTGAAACTGTTGATGAATTAGGTAGTTGGAAAGATACCCTTGGTCTTCCTGAAACAAGAAAACAGTCCTACACTCAGTCGGGTAAAAACATTACCTATGTTAATTCTAACCTTATGGGTATGTATGAGTATCTTCTTCTCTGTGAAGAAATTGGTGCAGATGCAATTCCAACTATAAACGCAGGAATCGTTGCATCTTCAAAGGGAAAATATGCAGAAACAGCGAATAAATACGCTAACGGGGCAATTACAGAGGAAAACTGGAAAGAATATCTTGATGAAACAGCATTAAATCCTGATAGTGAAGCCTTTACTCAGTATATTCAGGACGTGTTGGATTTGATTGAATATGCTAATGGTGACAATACTACTCCTTGGGGACAAAAACGAATTGAGGATGGCCATGAAGAACCTTTTGGTCTTAAATATATTGCCATAGGTAATGGCGAATTTGGTGATGTTTATTGGCAAAGCTTTGATGTTATATATAAGGCTATCAAAGAAAAATATCCTGAAATCACAATTGTAATCTGCTTTGCAGGTGAAATGAATAAGGATGACTATAAAAAGGCTGTTGAAACAGTAAATTCAATGTATCCGGACGTAATCATTGCGGAAAACAACAGTACAAGTGGTGGTATTTTATACAAAAATATGTACAAATATGATAATTATGGTCGTACAGACGCAAAAATTGCAGTGTCCGAATATGGTGTTAATACAACAGTAGGTGATACACTTACAAAGAATAATATCTGGTCTGCAATTGAAAATGCTGCATTTTTAATGAGTCTTGAAAGAAATTCCGATTTGGTGCAGATGGCTGCATATCAGACAATGCTTTCAAAAATCAATGCACAGACATCGGATACAAGTGCAGTGTGGTTCTCATCAAATGATGTTATTTACACACCTGATTATTATATGCAGATGATGTTTGCAAATAATATGGGAACTAACTATATTTCTTCTGATTTTAATATGGAAGAAGACGGAATATATCATTCCATTACTGTGGATGCAGAACAAAAGGTTATTTATGTTAAAATTGCAAATAACACACGCAAAACACAGAGAATCAACATCAGCATTGAGGGATTCAATAATGTTAAAACTCCTTCGGTGCAATATATGTCGGAGAATTTCAAATCTGCATGCAACGAACCCGGACAGCAGTTACATGTTGCTCCCGTAGAGGCACGATTGAAAATTGATAATGATGTAATCCCATATGATGTTGACGGATATTCAATCAGTGTTATAAGAATTCCATATGATACCAATAATGGTTCATCGGTATATGAACTGCCGACAATGGATATTATTTCGCCATATATCCCAACTAATGTAGGACTTATTATTTCAGGCTCAGTTCTTGCAACAGCATTAATAACAGGTGCAGTAATTCTCTTTGTAAGAATAAATCATCACAGAGCAGTGCTGAGTGCAAAGAAAAAAGAGACTAAGTAAAATAGAATAAACTATAATGCGAAACTCCGAAGATAAAACGTCTTCGGAGTTTTTCTGTAAAAAAGTATTGACAAATGTAAAAAACTGCTGTATTATCAAACTGTACTAATTGAAATAGCACAGTTAGCACAGTTCGCAGGAGGTGATACACCGTGAATATTTTTCTTGATTATCATTCCAGAACCCCTATTTATGAACAGATAAAAGAACAAATTGTTCTTGATATCAGTAGGGGTGTGCTGAAAAAGGACGACCAGCTACCGTCTTTAAGACAACTCTCAGCGCAACTGGGCTTGAATATCAACACCGTAAAGCGCGCATTATCGGAGTTGGAAGCTCAGGGAGTTATCTACACAATCGCAGGGAAAGGCGTATTCGTAAGCGGTGATGAAAAATCTCAAAACATTTACCTTCAACAGTCTTTGGAAGCATTAAAGGCTTCTTTGGTCAATGCCAAGGCTATGGGTGCTGACCGAGAACAGATTGAAGGGCTTATTAATGAAATATTTAAAGGAGTTGAAGACTGAGATGATTGAATTTGTAAATGTAACGAAAAAATTCGGCGACTTTACAGCAGTTGAAGAAATATCATTTAAAGTTGAACCCTCATCTATTTACGGACTCATTGGTTACAATGGTGCTGGTAAAACAACACTTTTAAAAACAGCAGCAGGTATTTATAAGGCTGATTCAGGTAAGGTTACTATGGATGGCCAGGATATTTTTGATAATGACGATATCAGAAGAAAAATGTTTTATATTCCTGATGACCTTTATTTTCCAATGAATGCTTCAATTAATTCAATGGCAAAGTTTTATGCAGAATATCATCCTGATTTCAGCTATAAAACACTTAATAACTTGCTTGATGTATATGGTCTTAACGGTAAAAAGAAAATCAGAGGATTTTCAAAAGGTATGCAGCGTCAGGCAGAGATTATTTTAGCTCTTGCTTCACGTCCTAAGTTCTTACTTCTTGACGAAACATTTGATGGACTTGACCCACAGAAAAAAGAGGTAACAAAGAGGATTTTTATGGAATACATGGCTGAAACAGAGGCTTCTCTTATTATTTCTTCTCACAATCTGTCCGAGCTTTCTGACCTTTGTGATAATGTAGGTCTTATTAACGGTAAAAAGCTTACAATGGACTGTTCAGTTTATGATATTTCACAGAATTACAGTAAAATCCGTCTTATTTTTGACCGTGAGGTTACAGAATTTGATTTCAGAGGCATTGAATATAAATCTCTTGATATTGACGGCAGAGTTGCAATGATTATTTTTGATAAAAACACTGCTGAACAGAAAGAAAAACTCAATGCACTTCTTCCAATGGCTATGGATGAGTATAAGCTTACAATGGAAGAGGTATTCTTAAACGAAATGGAGGAAAAGAAATATGACATCACAAAAATCTTTGAAAAATAATGTTAACTCCAATGATTTCAAGAGAAGTCTTATTGGTTCACTTCTTTTTCCTGCAATCGCATTCCTTGTACTTTTTATCTTTGTAACATATCCTGTAATTCAGTATGTTACAAGTGAATCTTATTTAGTAGCACTTGAACATAATGAATACACAATGTTCCTGGCTCCAGGTTCAACCTTTGCGTTTATGTTTGAACTGCTTCCTATCGGCATGGTTATCTGTGGTATGTTAACTGCAGTTAAATCCTTTTGGTTTTTATTGAGTAAAAAACAGGTCAATGTTATTTTAAGCCTTGGAATTAAGCGTAATACAATGTACATTAACAGACTTGTATCAGCAATTATCAATCTTTTTGTTGCTGTGTTTGTGCCAATGTTGATAATCTTTATTGTTAACATCGCTTGTTTCGGCTACTCAACACATTTATTACAGTTGTTCTTGTATATTACTTCCTTACTTTTTGTAAGTGGTGTTACAGGCTTTGCTCTTGCATCCTTAATGATTATGGTTTCAGGTAACATTGTGGAACTTGTGGTTTCTACAGTTTCTCTTACCTTTATTCCTTTCTTCGCTATTCACTCAGGACTTACATTGATGTTTTCGTACCTTAAGGGCTACACAAGAGTAGCTGATGATGATAACTGGACAAATCTCTTTAACCCATGGACAATAGGAGCAAATCTTAATTGCGAGTGTTTAGATGTCTATTATGATGGTATGTACAATTATTCCGATAGAGTTAGCAGTGCAACCATTCTCAGACTTTTGGAGATGAACACAACACCTGATAAGTTTAAAGTGCCTGAAGAAATGCAAGTTGATTTGGGATTCACTCTTTCTATTATGGTGTGGGCGATTGTTTCCATTGCAATTATTCTTGTTGCTATTGCTTTGTTCAATCGCAGAAAGGCTGAACATGCAAATTCACTTGGCAAATTCTCTGTTTCAAGAGCAGTTGTCTGCACTTTTGGTGTGATGGGAATTACTTATGTCATTTCTAATATCCTTGGTGGCGAGATAAACTTATTCCTTATGTTTATCATCATTGCACTTGTTTCTTTAATTGCATATTTTGTTGCTCAACTTATCTTTACTAGAAAAGTTAAAAAATCAGCCAAATCACTTAGTTGGTGTGGAGTGCTTATGGGTGTTTTAGCTGTGACAATGATTGTAATCGGAACAGGTATTTTCGGAACATTCAACAAAATTCCTGACAAGGCAGAAGTGAAAAGCGTTTCCATAGATGCACATGTTCTCCCATGTTATATTCACTATATTTATCCTTGGCAACCCGGCGAAGATTTTGTTGAAAGTTCAACGGACGAGAGTAAAGAAGCAGTTCTTTCCGTATTTGAGCTTCTTAAAAACGAAAAAGTTGAATACGGAAAAGATTCACTTGAAACAGTAAGACTCGCAATAAGGGATAAGGATAATAATATTAAATATCGAAGCTTTAGTATTTATACAAAAGAAACATATATAAAATATGTACAGACTGTTTATGGCTCGGATTTCCTTGATGCAATCCTTAAAAACTATCTTATTGATGATGTGCCTGAAAATCCAAAATACGATTCAACAGGATATCTCAAAGGCTTTAATTGGGCTTTTACAGATAACGATTTGCTTTTAGAAATTGATAAAGAGCCAAATTATATTGCTGACAGAAATGGACTTTGCGAGGCACTTTATAAAGACCTTTCAAATATGACTTTTGAGCAGTTGTTCAAAAATGCCAACCGTCCGGTAGGTGTGCTTTATACAAATGACGCATATTCAGATTATGCCGGTGTAACACCAGCTTATGTCAACCGCAAATATGAGCCTATGTCAGATAATGCAATATATTACGAGGATAGGGAAATATACGAGGAAGTTTTAGAATACTCACTTCTTATAGAAACAATCCCTGTATATGCAGAAATGACAAACACTCTTGATTACCTTAAAGCTAACGGATATGATATTTCTGATGAGGAATTAAAAATTAAAGAAGTTCTTTATACGGATTCTCCGTTAAGTTTTGTTGAAGCAAAGGCAGAATTTGCTGAGGCGAATAAACAATATTATAATGGTCGTGGCAGCTATGCAAACAGATATAATGACAACTTTAGGGATTATGAAGAATTAATGTTTGAGCCTGCAAGCTTGCAACTATATGATAACGATATAATAGGGTATCTTATTCAAGAGCCTATCACTGAATATGACTTGTTGAAAAAGTTGTATCAGGATGCAGGTCACCCATTGATTTCTGTAACAGATACAGAAAAAGCACGAGAAATAGTTGACAATACAGTTTCTCAATATCTCACACTGGGCGATAACGGAAGATATGTTTATGTTATCTATGAGGAAGGCATAATGGCTTGTTACTATCTGCCTGAAGCAAATGTAGGTGTGGTGAAATAAATGAAAAGGATGTTTAAAGCAATAACTATTATATTTGTAATTGTTGCTATGCTCTGTGTTTTGCTATTTCTCATTCCTTATATAAAGTGATAAAAGTAAAAACCACTACGGAATTCCGTAGTGGTTTTGCTTTGTGTTTAAAGGGCTTAGATTTGCTTTAATTTTCCGAGATTCTTAATAAGATTTGGAATACCCTTGAAGATAATCTTAAGACCTGCACCCATCTTATCTTCGTGGAGAATAAGGATAAGACCCTCTGCCATTTCAGGGCTGAAAAGACCGAAACTCATTGAGATGAAGTTCTTGATTGGAAGCTGAGTAGCAACAGCACCTGCCATTGTGTCAGCACCAAGCATCTTAATGAGAAGTCTGTAAATTCTGCCACCCCATTTACTGTCCTGAGCATCCTCAATTGTGTTAAGGAGTGTGAATGGTGCGTTCTTATCTCTCTGTGATGGAGGAAGCTCTTTTCCATAAACTGCTTCAAATTCGTTTGCAGGAACATTCATAATGTTTGCACCGTAGTATGATGGGGCAGTTGCTTTATAATCAGGCACTTTAGCATCAACTGTTGATTCAACGTAAACTGTTGCTTCAAGTCTGATATCACGGCTTGATGCACCAACGAGAATCTTGAAGTCACCACTTTCAACATGCCAGTCACCAAGTTCAACGTTGTAGTATGCAAATGCACGTTTGTCGAGTTCAACAGAAACTTCTTTTTCTTCACCAGCCTTTAAGAATACTTTCTTAAAGCCACGAAGTTCTTTAACAGGACGATAGATTGTGCTTTCAACGTCGTTTACATAAACCTGAGCAACTTCAGCACCATCAACAGCGCCTGTATTCTTAATCTTGAATGATACTGTTACTGTGTCTGTGTCCTTAATCTTGTCCGCAGAAACTTTAACGTCACTATATTCAAATGTTGTGTATGAAAGACCATGACCGAATGGGAATGCAACGTCCTTGTTTGCTGTGTCATAGTATTTGTAACCAACATAAACGCCTTCTCTGTATTCAACAGAAACGGATGTGCCAGGGAAGTAGTTGAAGCTTGAGTTGTCTTCAAGTGCTAATGGATATGTTTCACTGAGCTTACCGCTTGGGTTAACATCACCGAAGAGAATATCGCAAACAGCACTGCCACCAGCCTGACCTGTAAGGAACATATTAAGGATAGCAGGAACTTTGTCTGCCCAAGGCATTGCAACAGATGCACCACCTGAAAGCACAACAACTGTGTTAGGGTTAACCTTAAGAATTTCTTCAACAAGAGCATTGTGTGAAGGTGGAAGGTTGATGTGGCTTCTGTCATTACCTTCTGTTTCGTATTCGTCAGTAAGACCGATGAATACAACAGCAACATCAGCATTCTTTGCTGCGTTCTTTGCTTCAATAAGAAGTTCCATATCCTTCTTTGCTTTACCCTTAAGAGTATAACCTGCAGCGAATGTGAAGTCAGCACCCATTTCTTTCAATGTGCTGTATGCAGAGTCAAGCTTAATTGGGTTGATAAGTGATGAACCGGCACCCTGATAACGAGGAGTGTGAGCCATTTCACCGATAACAGCAATCTTTGCATCCTTCTTCAATGGAAGAATGCTGTTGTCATTCTTCATAAGAACCATACACTGACCTGCGATTTCACGAGCAAGCTGGTGATGAGCATCACTATCATATGTATAATCACCGAATACCTTTTCAGCACGTTTGCTCATCTCGATAATCTTGTCAACAGCAGCATCAAGAATAGCTACATCAAGAGTACCATCGTTAACTGCATCAATGATAAGCTTTGTACCAATACCTGAAGATGTTGGCATTTCGATTTCCTGACCTGCAATAAGACCAGGAACTCTTTCGTTTTCTGCACCCCAGTCAGTAATAACAACGCCTTCAAATCCGAAATCATCACGAAGAACATCTGTTAAGAGCCATTTGTTTTCAGCAGCATAAGTGCCGTTAACTCTGTTGTAAGAGTTCATGATTGTCCAAGGCTGAGCCTTTTTAACTGTGATTTCGAAAGGAAGAAGATATGTTTCACGAAGTGTTCTTTCGTCAACAACTGCGTTAACTGTCATTCTGCGAGTTTCCTGATTGTTTGCAGCATAGTGTTTAAGGGATGTACCAACACCCTTACTCTGAACACCGTTTACGAAAGCTGCAGACATTTCACCTGCAAGAACGCCGTCTTCTGAGAAATATTCAAAGTTACGTCCGCATAGTGGTGAACGTTTGATATTTGTACCAGGTCCTAAAAGAACAGATACCTTTTCTTTAAGACATTCTTCACCGAGAGCTTCACCCATCTTGTAAAGAAGGTCAACGTCCCATGAGCAAGCAGTTGCAGAAGCTGTTGGGAAGCAGATAGCAGGTACACCTTTCAAAAGATTTGTTTCACCCTTTGGTGTGTCGCCAGGGTCACCTTTTTTACGGATACCGTGAGGTCCGTCGTTAAGGCTAATTGACTTGATACCAAGTCTTTCCACAGGCTGTGAGTGCCAATAGTCAAGACCGTCACACATACTTGCTTTTTCTTCAAGAGTCATCTGTGCGATAAGGTCAGCATGTTTAAGAGCCATTTCCATTTCCTCCTAAAAATATAACTTTTTAATTAACATTCCTATTATATATCAACACTATCGGTTTCGTCAAATAAAAGTTTATCAGCCGAAACTGTGTCAATAGATTCAATGTTTTTGAGTTTACGCTGAATGAAAAGATTCTTGCGTTCAGCATCTTCGAGAGTTTTGCCTGCTTCGTCAACTTTTTTCTTTGCTTTAGCAAGTAAATCACCGAATTTCTCGTACTGTGCCTTTGCAGCACCAAGAATTTCACGGACTTCGTTTGCCTTTTCGTTGATTGCGATTGTCTTAAAGCCCATTGAAAGAGAATTAAGAAGTGCAGTAATAGTTGATGGACCTGCAATCATAACGTTATATTCGTTCTGAATTTTTTCGGGAAGTCCTGTTCTTGATGACGCTATTTCTGCATAAAGTCCCTCGGTTGCAAGATACATAATTGCAAATGGAGTTGTATCAGGTACATGAATGTATTTTGCGATTGATTTTGCCTCACCGAGAACTCTGTTTTCAAGTTCTTTACGAGCAAGTTTGACTGCATCTGCATCAGCACGGTCTGCAGCATCACAAAGACGAACATAGTCCTCCATAGGAAATTTTGAGTCAACAGGGAGAAGAATATCTTTGCTGTCTTTTTCACTTGATGGAATACGAATAGCAAATTCAACTCTGTCAAGTGAGTTAGGGACAGTTGCCACATTCTTTTCAAACATATTAGGAATAGTCTGATTTAAAATGCCCTCAAGCTGAACTTCAGCCCAAGTGCCACGAGCTTTAACATTTGTAAGTACACGATTAAGTGCAGTAACATTTTCCGTAACACCTGTTGAAAGCTTCTGCATCTCACCAAGGGATTTATAAAGGTTTTCAAGCTGGTCGGAAACTGTTTTGAATGAAGAATTAAGTCTTGTAGTAAGGGTCGCAGTAAGCTTCTCGTCAACAGTAACTCGCATTTCTTCAAGTTTCTTTTCATTTGACTCCTGCATTTTGGTAATCGATGACTCAAGGGACTTGTTTTGTTTGTCGCCTTGGTCAACAAGCATCTGGATAACCTTTTCACGATGCTCAAAATTACCCTTATTCATATTGTCGATACGAAGATTCATATCGTCAAGGCTCTTTTTCACATCCTCACGAATTTCCTTGTTAGCACTTTGATTTTCAACACGGATTCTGTGGAATTCATCACCAATATTTTTGTTTAAGAAGTCAATTTTCTGTTCAAGAGAATCGTTTGTCTTGCTTTTTGTGTTTTTTAAAACACTTGCAACAAGAATTACAGAAAGAGCTGACATGATAACTGACATTATCAATAAAATATCATTAAAAGGCATAATTTTCTCCCCACATAAAAATATATATACATTATAACATAGTACTAACGATAAAAGTATAGATTTTTTTAAAATTTTTTTAGAATACGCATTGTCTCAATAAAATTGGATGATGGAAATTACAAAATGAATGGGCGACAGAGAACTTTTGATGCAGACAACAAAAAAGCTGGCAATTGCCGTGTGGTGCTTGTATATTGTTTGCCGTTAGGCGGGAATCATGATGGGTAACACACACAGCGTAGCAAACATGGAAAAGACGAAAAACATAGGCTTACCGGAGGGTATCTCCCTAGGGCATTACCGCCTGCTGAATGTGCTCGGGCAAGGTGGGTTCGGCATCACCTACCTCGCGTTGGATCAACGTACGAATGTCCGGGTGGTCATTAAGGAGAATTTGCCCACTTTTTACGCCGCGCGTGATGAAGCCACGTTGCAGGTGCGACCTCTGGCCGTGGCCGATGCCGTACAGAGCTATGACCACACTTTACGGCGCTTTGTGGATGAGGCGCGCATCCTTGCCCGCCTGAAGCACCCGAACATCGTGCGCGTGCAAGAGGCGTTTGAGGCGCTGGGGACGGCATACTATGTGATGCCCTATATCGAAGCGAAGGAGCTGCACAAGGTCATCCCTACGGAGGCGGTGAATGAAGCGTGGCTGCAGCCCATCCTCAAGGCGGTGTTGAGTGCGCTGGATTACCTGCATGCCAAAAACT
>CALBQZ010000033.1 GCA_937899735.1 uncultured Clostridia bacterium
CGAGTCCTATGTGGTCCACCAAAAAAATACCTGACAAGATGTCGGGTGTTTTTTTATTTTGTTTAATGTGTTTAAGACTCGAACCTGTGAAGGTTTTGGCGTTAAGAAAACAATCCAGTGGATTGTTTTTAGCCAAAAGAGGTGAAGGCGAAAGCCGAGCCATCAGTATGCAAGGCGAAGCCGAAGCAGACGGTCGAGTCCTATGTGGTCCACCAAAAAAATACCTGACAAGATGTCGGGTGTTTTTTTTATTTAATGAGTTTAAGACTCGAACCTGTGAAAAGAAAAAGCGTTGCATTTGGAAATTTAACTTTCCTTTTGCAACGCTTTTTTATATTATGAATCTATTTCTTTTTTTGTGAAAAGCTTCTTGAAGCCTTCAATTACAACGCAGATACCGAGAATTATAATCAGTGTTGCAAACACAAGCTGGAGCGTATCTCCGAAAACATCGGCACTTGAAACTGTAATCAGAGCCATTGCCTTGTTGTAAATTGTCATTCCGAGAGCAGTGAATGTTACTGCGAGCATAACACCGAGAGGAATATACATGAACCAGCGTACTTTTTTAGTGCTCTTAAGGAATACTGCACACGCAAGGAAAGCAAATACGGATAATAATTGATTTGATGCACCGAAAAGTGCCCAGATGTTCTTGTAGCCCACAAGTGTAAGTCCGTATGCAAGTACTAGTGTAATAATTGTTGCGAAATACTTGTTTGTAAGAACCTTTCTGACCTTACCCATATTCTCATCAGTTATTGAATCATCTAAGAAAAGTTCCTGAAAAGAAAGTCTGCCAACACGAGCCACGGAGTCAAGTGAGGTCAGCGCAAAAGCTGAAATTGAAAGAGTTATGAGGGTATAAACTATATCCGATGGCAACCCGAGTGTTGTCAGGAAACCTGAAACTGCACCTGCAAAAACCTGAGCAGGAGTATTCCAACCCTGAGCAGCTGCCTCACCACTTGCAAAGGATGCAACAGCAATAAGTGCGATTACTGCAAGCATACTTTCAAGAAGCATTGAGCCAAAGGAAACCGGAAGCATATCCTTTTCATTCGTAATCTGTTTTGATGCAGTTCCTGAAGAAACAAGTGAATGGAATCCTGAAACAGCACCACAGGCAATAGTTACAAAAAGTATTGGGAAAAGATAATTACCATCAACCTTAAATCCCATAAAAGCAGGGAGATTAATCTGTGGATTTGCGATAAAAACACCGACAACTGCTGCAATAATCATTGCTACAAGCAAATAACTGTTGAGATAGTCTCTCGGTTGAAGAAGAATCCAGACAGGCACAACGGATGCAACAAAAATGTAAATAAATACAAGAATGTGCCATACATTAAGAGACATAAACATTGGGAAATACAACCCAATGACTATTGAAGCAACAAGCATAATAATTGCAATTGCTGTATTTACTGCAGTCGGAAGTTTTGCATATTTGAGAATAAGACCTAAAACAACAGAAAAAACAATAAACATTACCGATGTTGTTGCTACGGCACCATTTGCAACTATATTTGCACTCTTTACACCATCAGTTATGGTGAATCCCATAAAAGTTCCTGCAACAATGTCAGCAAAGGCAGCAACAACAAGAATACAGAAAAGCCAACAGAAAAGCAAAAACATCTTTTTTCCTGTTTTGCCTATATATTTTTCAATTATGTATCCGATACTTCTGCCCTTGTTTCTGACAGATGCGTACATTGCTGAAAAGTCCTGAACAGCACCGAAAAACACGCCACCGATAAGTATCCAGAGCAAAACGGGTACCCATCCGAATATTGCTGCCTGAATAGGTCCGTTTATCGGACCTGCACCTGCAATTGAAGCAAACTGATGACCGAAAACAACACTTTTAGGAGCAGGTTCATAGTCCACTCCGTCACGTTGTTCGTAAGCTGGAGTTTTTCTTTTGGGGTCAACACCCCATTTTTTTGCTATCCATCTGCCATATAAAATATAGGCGAGAAGTAGAACAGCAATGGAAAGTATCATTAATGTAACGCCGTTCATAATATCCTCCCTTTACAGTTTAAATAAATTGATTTAATAGTGCATTTGTCCGCAATTGCAATACTGATGAGTATTGAAAAGCTTAAAAACAGAATTTAAAAGCTTCCAGACAAATCTGACTAATCCCGATTCACTGTGACACATGTGCTTACAAGTACTTACAGGGTCAATATCAATAATCTTTATTCTGCCGTCACCGTCTGGGTTACCATATTTTTCTGCAGTAATTGTTCCGTTAAGGTGTTCTGTGAAATACTTTATAAGCATTTGTGAATCGCAGGGCAATCCATCTTTCTCTATAATTTTTGCACCATCAAGCATTGTAAGTCCGTCACCACCCTGAAGAAGTACGTAGGTACTGCCAGCCAAGGTGTATTTCTTGTTAAGGTCAATTGGTTCATCACCTACGCGAACATTCTGGACTCTGCGTGGTTTTGTACTGTCAATTTCAATAAAATCACCGAGTGAGTTAGTGATAACCGGAGATTCTCTGTAGGTGTGGATTTCAAAATACATACCTGAAACCTGGAAGAAACTACCGAGAACTTCAGGACATTTACGTGCACCGTGTTCAAGTATATCAACAATCTGCTGTCCGGTAACCTCAAGAACACACATTTCATTGTTGAATGCATTAACATCCATAAGATTCTTTCTTGAAACACCACCGATTTCAATTTCTGCACGGATGCCACCACCGTTGGCAATTGCAACATCTGCCCCTGTCACTGCACGGTAGGCATCTGCAACAAAGTCACCGGCATTGGTTTCTCTCTTTCTGACGGCTCTGATTCCGTCGGAATCGTAGATAATAAGCTTGGCTTCGGATGTGCCGATTTCATTGTAAAGATATGCTATATCTTCATTGTAACCGTCAACCTTTTCCTTAACAGCATTGTAAGCCGATTTTGCGTCTGCAGACATTGTTTCAATATTAACATCATCAGGATTGATAAGCTTAAACTCAGTACCACTTTCAGTGATTGTCATCATACCGAAGTTTTGGAGTTTTGTACCTGTTGAAGTAACCACAACATCCTCGTTAACTTCGTTTTTGTAAACAGCGCTCTGGATTGTTTCGTGAGCATGTGCATCAATGAAATAGTCAATGCCATCTGTATTGGCAATGATATCAGTGGTTTTCCAACCATCATTTGACCCAAGAATACCAATGTGACCCACTGCAACAACAAAATCTGCACCATCATCAATAGCATTGTCAACGCTTTCCTGAATGTTTTCATAGAGGTCTTCGTTTGTCATACCACCCGGATGAGTAGGGAAACCATAAACATAGTTGCCATTTTCGTCTTTGAAAAACTCAGGAGTTGATGATGTGACTGTGTCAGGTGTTGTGATACCCACAAAAGCTACCTGATAACTGCCAAAATCTTCAACTGCATAAGGAGTAAGCACAGGTGAAACATATGGAAGATAATAAAAATTAGAGCTGATATAATCATATTGAGCATTATTCTGTGCAAGACCAAGGAAAACATCCATACCATAATCAAACTCATGGTTGCCGGGTACAGCATAATCATATCCGACTGTATTCATAATATCAACAACGGCTTCGCCTTTGGTCATTGAGCCGATAACTTCACCCTGTATTGCATCACCTGCATCAACAGTTATAACATTCTTACCCTGAGCAATAAGCTCAGCTCTGTATGCTGCAAGTACGGGATAATCGTCAATTGCACAGTGAACATCGTTGGTATAAAGAATAACTGTTTCGGGTTCTGTCCCGAAAGACGATACTGATACTGTTGACAGAATTATTGATAATAAAACCAATATACTAATTAACCTCTTTGCTTTATTCATAGTTTTGCCTCCCTTGCAAGTGAATACTAATTCTATAGTTTTAATATATCACAAGATTTTTTATTTGTGAATACTTGAGTTCAAAAATTTTTATACGTCATCAAAATACTTATCCTAAATCAATAATATTCTCTGAGATTTCTTTAAAAACCGGTGCGCAGTCCTCAGCGCCGGATATTCCGTCTTCCTTGAATATGGCGACAACATAGGTTTTTTCCTTTGCAGTAAAGTACCCACAAAACCAGGTGTGGTTGATTTCCCTGCCATTTTCATACCAGCCACTTTGAGCTGTTGCTGTTTTACCACGATTGGCTGAAAGTGGAGAAAATGCTTTTGAACCATTTCCATTTGTAACAACGCTTTCAAGGAATAAGTCAATTTTTTCTGCTGTTTTACCGTTAAAGATTCTGTATTGCTGTGGTAGTTTTACCTTTTGGACAGTATCCCCATTCTCATCAATAATACCTTTCATAAGTGTCGGTGCACGATAGTATCCACCATTTGCGAAGCAGGAATAGGCAACAGCCATCTGCAGGGGACTTGCCAACAATTCACCCTGACCGAAAGTCAGGTTTGCAAGGTCTTGTGGAGAACTGATTCTGTCCGTAGTGGGGAGATTTCCACTGTTTAGATAAAAATTGTCTGCGAGTTCCAACTTTTTTCCGAGTCCGAAATCTGAAGAAATGGAGAGGATTTTTTCTGCGCCGATTTGTTGACCGAGAGCAATAAAATATGTGTTGCAGGATTTCTCCGTAGCAGTTTTCATATCCACTTCACCGTGGGCTGTATGGTTACTGCAACTGAAGGTTTTGTTTCCAATTTGTATTGTCCCCGTGCAGTTGTATTTTAAATCGGTATTATTTTCAATTGCTGTACACAAAACAAAAGGCTTGAAAACAGACCCTACGCTATAGGTTGTTATTGCACGATTGATAAAGGGCAAATCTTTATTGTCAATATCCTTTGCAAGGTTTCGAGGGCTGAATCTGGGAACTGAAGCCATTGCTAAAATCTCGTTTGTGTAACTGTCTAAAATCACAACAGCACCCTTGTCAATGTTGTTTTCAAGGGCCTTTTCGGCAATTCTTTGGACATTCAGGTCAATGGTAAGCTGAATTCCTGCAGGGGAGAGGTAGTTTTCACTTTCAATGGCTATGCCCTCACCAAAAAGCACATTTCCAATAGCGTCAACACTCCATAGTGCATTGAGCTTTCCACCCTGACGACTCAAAAGATTTTCATATACTTTTTCAAGTCCCATGACACCAACACCATTTTCGTCAAGATGTCCGATTAAATGCACACAAGGCTGATTATCTGAATATCGGTTTGTAAGCGAGAAAGATTTTATATCATTTTCATTGACTGTTACAGAATTTTTGAAGACGCCGATTTTTCCTTTTTGCAAGGAAGCATATAAGTCCTTTTTCTCATCTTCATTTGCATAGGTGTTAATAAAATTCAAAGCTTTTGTACTTGGCAGACAAGCAATATAATCTTCCTTTTGTGAATTTACGATTTTCATCATATTTCTGTCGTAAATCATACCTCGTGAAGAGGAAAGAGTGTAGGATTTTGTACTCTGTGACTTTGCAACGGTGGAAGAATCCAAGTCAGTGATAATAACACCAATGTTGACTATCAACAGACCAAAGACAACACAAAGACCAAAAAATGCAAGATAAGTCCTTTTGAACATAAAAAATCACCTGTGTAGAGTTTTGACACAGGTGATTAATTTTATAAATATTTATGCTTTCTTTTTGAATTTCTGTGCTAAATCGAATTCAGCAAATTTTGTATTTTCTGTTTTTTTCATAATTGCTTTCATTATGAGATAACCCATAATACCGGCAAATACACCAATGCAAACGCCACCAAGCACGTCAGTTACATAGTGTACCATAAGGTAAATTCTTGAAAGACCAACAAGTGCTGAGAATACCGGGAAAATCCAGGCAATCTTTTTATTTTTAAGAACAAGGAATATTGCAATACCTAATTCGAAAGCAGCAGTTGTGTGACCTGATGGGAATGACTTGTCACTTTCTATATGTGAACCTGCAAATTCATACCAAGTCATAAATGCTTCATTTCCTGCATAATAAACATATGGTCTTGGACGGTCAAACATTGGTTTGAAAATAACATTTGTAAGAAGTGTACCGACAAGCACTGCAAAGAGCACAGCCATACCGAATTTACGGGTTTTCTTGAAAGGAATCATAATTGCACCCGCAACTGCCATAGGAATAACAAATTCAGAACCACCGAAAAATGTTATGAGGTTTGCAACAATATTCATAGTTGCACTCTGAATCTGTTCGCCGAAGAATGCGAATACACTCATGTCAAATGAGTCAAAAATAGAAAAATCCATATCCAATCTCCTTTATTAAATTTTATGCCAATATTTTACACTACTTTTTACCCATTTTCAAGAGTTCTTCTAACAGATAATTGATTTTACTGCGAAAAAGATTTATAATGAAAATATCAGATATGTTTAATGGGGTGAATATATGGGAAAAATCAAACAAACATTAAATACGATTAAATCAAATTGGAAAACAGCACCCGAGGGTAGTTATGTGCCATATAAAGAGATTGCTGCTTATTCCGTTGGTGGTACAGGTGTGTATTTTATCACTGCCATTGTAGGTATGATTGGGCTTAGTGCAGGTAGTATGATAGTTGGTGCGTCAATCGGCATCAAGGCTATGGACCTGCAGACAATGAATGTTATAACAACACTCATTATGCTTCTTATGGCACCTACAAGAGCAATGCTTTTTGATAACACAAAGAGCAAAATGGGAAAATTCAGACCCTACATATTGGCTCTTGGACTCCCAACTGCAATTATAGGCACGATTTTTGTGTATCTTCCATACGAAACAATGGAATATAATCAGAAGTTGATTGCAGTTTTTGTGTGTTACACATTACTTCAATTCTTCTCTCCGTTTTACAGCTCAGCATATTCCGGACTTGTTCAGGTTTTGTCTCCAAACTCAAAAGAACGTTCATGGATAATCGAAATCAGTTCAATTATATATTCCTTTGCACCAACGGTTATAAATCCCGTTATGCCACTTATCGGACCGCTTGATAATATTAAAACCTACCGTATCGGATTTCCGATATTCTGCACAATCGGTGTAATTATCAGTATGCTCTGTGTCTTCGGCACAAGGGAAAGGGTGATTGTGCCAAAACAATATGTTCAGAAAATGAACTTCTTCGAGGGACTCAAAAAGGTTTCCCACAACAAATACTTCTGGATTATCAATATTTCTCAATGGGTAGCATTCCTGAATCAAGGTTATGGATATATTTTCCAATGGATTTTCTATTACGGAATGAACAACCCTGCAATATACTCAGTTATGACTGTGATTAAAGGTGAGGCATATACCCCCGGTATGGTTGCAGCAGCACCACTTACCAACAAATTCGGTAAAAAGAAAGTTTGTCTGATTTCCCTTTCAATTCAGGTTGTCTGCCTTTGCCTTATGATGTTCCTTTACAAAAACTATATTCTTTTGTTTGTCTGCATCTTTATAAAAGAAATGGTTGGTGCAGTTTCAATCATCTATCTCCCTGCCATGAAAGCAGATATGATGGACTATCAGCAATACAAAACAGGAGACAGACTTGAGGGCTTTATTGAGCAGGGTGGAATTTTAATGGGTAGCATTGTAGCTCTTGCCACAGGCTATTTTATCCCAGTTCTTTTCAGAACTTATGGACTTACAAACAACTATGATGATTTATATAATGCTGCTTTTAGAACACCACTTGTACGAATTGTAATTATCTATGCAATCGTTGGTACAATTCTTTCAATTATCCCATTCCTTTTCTATGATTTGAGTGAAGAAAAGAGAAAGAATATGATATCTGCCCTTAAAATCAGAGCCTTGTTTGCAGACTTTGAACATGAGGATTTTGATGAAACGTCCCTTGAAAATGTAGCTCTTGTATATGAAGCAGAAAATGCTTTAAAAGAGTTTGCAAACTACAATACAAAAGCAGAAAAAGAAAAATATCTCGGTGCAAAAATTGTCTGTGACGAAGTGGAAAAACTCAAGGCAGAAAACATTGAAAAATGGAACAGGCTTATAGCAGAATACCAATCAGTCAGAGTATAAAAAAATGAGCAGTCTTAAGACTTAAGACTGCTCTTATTTTTTTCTTATTTCCAGTTGATTTTCAAGTCTTTAATTGCAAGTCCATTCTGTGTTGGATACCACTTGTCACCAAGAGTTACATCGCTTTCTTTTGCATCAACATTGATTGTGAGAAGGCTTGTGCAGTTGTAGAAAGCATAAGTGTCAATCTGCTTGATTGTTGATGGAATATTGATTTCAGAAATTGCTGAACAGAAACCGAAAGCGTCTTTTCCGATTACTTCAATATTCTGTGAAAGTGTAAGGTCTTTAAGTGACCAGCAACGGAAGAAAGCTTTTTCTTCAATATTCTTAACACTGTTAGGAATAACAAGCTTTGCGATTTTTCCACATTTGTAGAAGGCTTTTGTACGGATTGTTTCAACACCATCAGGGATTGTATATTCAGAAACTTGAATGTCGTTACCGTTTTCATCCTTTGTGTCAACTAAATCCTTTGCAAGAGGATAGAAAAGGAGAGTTTTCATATCCTTTGTGAAAAGAACGCCATCAACATCGCAGAAAGATTCGTTGTTTTCATCAACAGTAATTTTTGTAACGTTCTGATTATTCTCTAATGCCCAAGGACCGATTTCCTTAACATTTTTACCGATTGTGATTTCGGTTGCATATTCAAGGTTAACAACTGAGAAGTCATTAATCTTTGTAACAGGAACTCCCTCGTATTCGTCAGGAATAACAATCTTTGTAATAGTAACCTTGTTAGGCACCTTTGTAACTGCAGCCTCACCATTTTCAATAGCGTATTCTATTTCGTCACTTTCAATACCTAAGAAAGCAGAAGCTGCACCACAACCTGAAAACAATAAGCAGATGCAAAGAAGAAGTGCTGAAATTTTAATAAGTTTTTTCTTCATATTAAACTACCTCGCTTTCAGTTTCTTCATTTTCAATGGCACGAAGTCTTGCCTGAAGCTCTTCAACACACATATCGTGCTTTTCTCTTGTAAGGTCATAGAAGAAGAAAGGAATAACCATAAGGACAGTACTGATAATTGTAGCCCATGTGTAAAGGTTGAATACCTGATTGAGAATTGCCTGGTCGAAAAGTACGTCCCAGTCGGATGTAAAGCCCATTTTTGCCAAAAGAGCAGGAATAATAAATCCAAGGACAACGTTGATTGGATTTAAGAACCAACTGAACACACCTGCCATAGAGTCAGCACGTTCACCATATTTCCACTGGTGGTAGTCCTGAATGTCAGCACCAAGACCAACGTTGACACCATCAACAACAGGCTGGAATGTGTTGCGAAGGAACATAGCGGCAATAAATACATAAACATTTTCAATTCTTACAGCAAAGAGCATAAGGAAAACCGTAAGAAGTGCAATGCCACGGAATGTAATAAGGATATTTCTCTTCTGGAATTTCTTTGTGAGAATAGGACAGAGAATATTACCGAATGTCATACCTACAACAACAACGTTGGCTGCAACACCATAAAGGGCTTCCATTCTGAGAGAATAAATGAACCAGAACTGAAGAAGACCACCAACCATTGCTGACCATTGACCTAAAATAGTGGAGATGTTTGTAATCCAGAAATATTTGTTTTTAAGAACATTTTTAGCACCGTTAAAGAATGTAACCTTCTTGCGTTTATCTCCGGATGCTTCAATAACACGTTCATGACAGTGAACAGCAGCCAAAGAAACAAAAACACCGATAAATCCGAAAATAGGGACAAAGATTTTGTAGGTGTTGATGTTCAAGTATCCACCGGTTGACTGAATAAGCATTGGGAAGAAAAGACTGATAATTGATGGGAAAAGTCCTGTAATAATAGGAACAATTGAGTGAAGTCTTTGTCTTTCCTGTGAGTTAGGAGTCATAAATGTAACAAGACCGTTAACACCAACATAAGCGTTATAGAAAAAGTTCATAAAAGTGAAAGCGCCGTGAAGAATAACGAGCTTATAAACACTTGGAAGACCCTGAATAGGCAAGAATGGGATTATCGACATAATTATTGCTGCAGGAATACCGCAAAGAAGAATAAAGGGTTTAAGTCTTCCGTATTTTGCGCAGAACTTTTTACGGATACCCCATGTTATGTAGTTGGTTATACCACTTATGAGCAGAATGTTGGCAACAATCTGTGGAGTACCAAGCATAAAGTCGAAGGTATCCATAGGTATGAAATAACAGAATAAACCTATAACCGTTTCACCCGAATAACAGATATGAGCAAATCTTCTCATTTTTGGAGATAGCTCACCGTGATTCTCGTAAATAAGAACACTGATTGGGTTCATAAACATAAACAGATAGCCAATAATTGTACTTATAAGGTTAACAAGTTGAAACTGCATATTACTGAGTTCCATAATTGAACCACAGAAATATGATGCCGAGAAAGATAACATTCCCGAAGCTGTTAAGAAAATGTAAGAACCGGCCTGTGTTGCAGTGTAGGCAACGAATTCTTTTAATGAAACATATTCACCCTCGTTAGGTTTGTTCCAATGCTCTTTCACATAGGTGGGTAAACCTTTGACGGTGCTGATAATTTCAGCTTTTGTCATTAAACCATCCCTTTCCAAAATATATAATATAATTATACAATAAAAGAAATATAAAATAAAGTGACAAAGTCCTTAAAAAACTTTTTTTGTGAGAATTGTCATAACTTTATTTATTTTTATATACAAAGTGCTGAAAAAACTGAAACAAAAAGCAAAAAAATCTTGCTATCAGGAATGAATAATAATATAATATTTCCAATATTTAAAAAGGAGTGTTACTAATGAATATTGATTTTGATAAGATTGCTAATTATCTTGTAGAACTCGCAACAACAACAGGACTTAAGCTTCTTGGGGCTATCGTGCTGGTGATTGCAGGAATGAAAGCAATCAAATGGTTAAGAAAATGGATAAGAACATCTGAAAAGCTCAATAGAATTGACAACAGCCTTCGTTCATTTATGATTAGTTTTTCATCCGTGGTATTGTACATAGTTCTTTTTATAACTGTTGCAGTGATTCTTGGAATTCCAACAACATCATTTATCACAATGCTTGCTTCCTGCGGTGTTGCAATCGGTCTTGCTTTGCAGGGTTCACTTTCAAACTTTGCAGGCGGTATTATGATTCTTATCTTCAAACCATTTAAAGTTGGAGATTATATTGAAGCAGCAGGTGAAAGTGGTACTGTTACTGAAATTTCAGTTGTTTATACTGAACTTCTCACGGTGGATAACAAGAAAATCACAATTCCAAACGGCACAATTACCAATTCCGTAATTGAAAACTATTCAGCAGAAAAAATTCGTCGAGTTGATTTTGAATTTAATACTGCTTATGACTGTGACATTGAAAAAGTTAAGAGAGTTATTACAGAAGTTCTTGAATCACATCCAAAAGCACTTAAAAATCCTGAAAGTTTTGTACGACTTTCAGCACATAATGAAAGTGCACTTACATACACAGCAAGAGTTTGGTGTAAAACTGAGGATTATTGGGATGTAAACTTTGATATTATTGAAAGCGTTAAAAAAGCATTCGACGAAAACGACATCAAAATCCCATACAACCAACTTGACGTACATATTGATAAATAATTTTGCATTCTACACTTTGCATTTTGCATTAAAAAAACTCCCCGAAGGGAGTTTTTTTTATTTCTTTGGTGCTTTAACTTTGTTGAGTTTAGCGTTGATTTCAAGGATTTGTTCCTTTGAAAGAGCACCACCAAGCATTGAACATGCTCGTTTAACTGTGAAGCCCTTTGCCATACCGTAAATGTTTTTAAGCATAGCAGGTGTAACTTTGAATCCGCCGATTACTCCGCCGCCACCTTTTTTCTCTTCACCGTTTTCATCCTTGCCACCACTCATAGCGTTTTTAAGCATCATAACGAATTTGAGCATTACAAGCTTGCCACCGAATGTGCTCATAATATCGCCGATAGTGTTGTTGATTGAAAGATATCCGTCAGGCATAGTAATTTCAAACCAGTTGATAACTTCTCCTTCTTCTTTCATAATGTAGTCTTCGTTAGGAGTATCAACCTTGTTGATAGTTGCTGTGTCTGTAAGGTCACCTGCAACAACTTTAAGTTCAGTTGTTCCCTCATTCTTAACATCAAAGTAGAAGAATGGATATTTGCCCTTTGTCTGCTTACCAACGCTTACACCATTTGCAAAAAGTTCAACTTCAGGCTGGTTGGAGTAAACAGTAACCTTTGTAACATCCTCAACTCTGTCAATATATCTCTTTGAACAGAGGTGGAGAACAGGGGAGTCGGAAAGCCATGCTTTGTATGCATAGAAAGAGTCTTTCTTGTACTTTCTGTCGAATGTAACAAGACCCTTGTGGTTCATACCGTTTTCGCCACCCTCTGAACGAGCATCAGCGGCAAAGTCAAACATATTCCAAACGTGAGTTGCCCAGAGATAAGGTCTGTCAGCAATCTGCTTTATGAGTTCTTCGTGGTAGTATGACTGATATTCTTCTGTGTAGTCACCCTGAACAGGATTTGATGTGTGCCAGTTAAGTGCTTCGCAACCATATTCAGAAATACCGATTGGCTTGTTAGGATATTTCTTGTGGAAATCGTCAAACCAAGGACCATTCATATCAGTGCTTCCACCGTACCAACCGAAGTAGTGGTTGTATGAAAGAACGTCGGAAATATGAACGTACTCATCATTGATGTCACACATTGAAACTGCTGCGATAGTTGTAAGACGGGTTTTATCCATATCGTGAACCATATCGTTAAGGTCTTTGTGATTCTTGATAAGGTTAGGGTTAGAACCTGCAATAGTGATTTCATTTGAAAGTCCCCATACAACTATTGATGGGTGGTTGTAGTTCTGTACAACAAGCTCTTTCATCTGTGAAATTGTGTTGTCATAACCTGTTGGCATATGGCTTGAAATGTATGGAATTTCAGCCCAAAGTACAAGACCTGCCTCGTCACAAAGGTCATAGAAAACCTGTGAATGCTGATAGTGAGCAAGACGGATTGTGTTAGCACCCATTTCAAGGATAAGCTCAAGGT
>CALBQZ010000034.1 GCA_937899735.1 uncultured Clostridia bacterium
AATGAAATTCCGTCAACCTTACCATCTTCGGATGTCTTTACAATCTGTACTTTACCGGGTATCTGTTCATTTACAGCATTGATAGTAACTGTTCCTTTGTTGCTCGAATCAACAGTTACTGTCCATTCAGATTTACCTGACGCCTGATAGTTTGTAGGGAATACAGTTTCTTTTACTGTATATGTGCCATATGGTAATCTTTCCTGTGATACAGCATATCCGTTGCTGTTAGTTGGACCAATTTTGTATTGAGTTCCTTTTTCTTTATGTGTAGCAACAAAAACAGCTCCACTTAATGCTTTACCATTGGTGTCTTTTTTGTATACTTCAATTACACCGTTTTCTTCTATAATTTCTGGAACAATAACTGATGATACAAGCTCTGCCGCACCATTTTTTGATAAACCTTCCAAAGTAATAATTTCAGGACCTCGACTGTTACCCACGTGAGTAATAAAATTCTTACCATTGTATTTGCCTGCATACAAGCCAACATGACTTACTGTTCCACTTGCAGTAAATACAATCAATGAACCGATTGGGATTTCTTCATCAGCAGTAAATGTCTTTCCGTCTGAACTCTGCTTGAATTTGATTTCTCTTGCAAATCCTGATTCTACCCATTTTTCTGCCGCAGTTGACCATGCACCTGATGATTTAAGATTTGTCGGGCGAATGTAGTCAGATGTGTCCATTCCTACGATGTTGGGAAGATAATTAAAGTACACATATGAGCAATACGATGCACAGCAGAGACCATATTTCTTAAAGCGAGCAAGGTTTGGTGCTTTGCCTGATACTGTTGACGAGTCTGCAACAGTTTCTATACCTTCATTTGCAAATCCTGTGTCATAACTAATATTTGATAAGATACTATCTGATACCATTGAACCATATTTCTTGAAAATTTGCCCATTATCTTTTAAGCCCTGCACATCGTATCCAGTGTATGCCAACGCATCAAGATAGACATTATCGAGCATCTTATCGGGGATATCCGATGCAGGTGCAGCAAATGCAGAGAGTGGGAATATCCCTATAACTGTCACTACAGTTAAAAGTATTGCTACTAGTTTTTTAAGTGCTTTTTTCATAGTTTTCTCCTTTTTATTTTTACTTCTGTGGAGTGATATCTTCATCCTGTGAGATAGTTTCACTTTGTGTCTGATTTTCTCTCATTTTCAACTGTTCTTCATAAGCTTTAAGAACAACGCTGTTGAGTTCAGCACGGGCTTCTGATGAGATAGGATGACAGACATCCGAATATTTCGGCTGTCCGTCTTTCATATACTTGCTTTGTGGCATTGATACAAAAAGACCGTTTTTAGATTCAATTACCTTTACTCCATGAAAGGCAAAAGCATCAGCAATTGTGATGCTCGCAACTGCCCTTACATTACTATCTTCATAATCAACCATCTGTGTGATTTTTGCTTTGATATTAAGAGATGGTTTCTGCTTTGTTGTGTTCTTAAAATTAGATTTTTTGTTTGCCATAATGATTGTCCTTTCTTAACCATAATAAATTGTAAATCCCATATCATTCTGAACATCTTCTTCGGGGATTTCTTCAGGTTCGGAGAAGCGTTCCATATATTTCTGTGTTTCTTCATCTGTGAGAGAGCAGAAATCATCTTCTGTCAAGCCCACCACAAAGAATGAGCCAGCGATAATTTAAGAGCCATCACCGATACGGCGATTACCATCAAGACCGATGAGCTTACCTTCTTCGTTACAGATAATGGCAGTCCCATCTTCGTTGTAAACAAGTTCGATAAGTCCACCAACTGCTTTCTGTTCAGCATCAAGTGTGTGTTCGATTTCAGAAACAAAAGGTTTTCTTTGTGGTTCAACATACACAACTTGCATCAGATTGTCCTGTTTATGAACAAGTGATTCGTCAAAGTCAATCTTTGCAAAACCGATACTGTCACAGTAATAAAAACCAGATTCAAGGTTATCAGTGTCTTCTTCAAGTTTAACCACATCCGACACAGATAGTGAATGACCTCTATGTAACGGATGACCGTATGTATTGAACTTTTTAAACACATCTTCGAGTGTGTTACTATCGACATCACCCATAAACACTTCGTTATACAAAGATGCATCTACTTTTTTATCTTTGAGATGGTCAAGTGTTTGAAATTTAGCACCAACATTATCTCTATTGGTGTCAATCTGATAAATTTTAATATTCATAATATTAAACCTCCATTTTCATATTGGTTTGCTGTTCTGCCCACATTACTGAAAGGTGAACAAGTGCGGCTCTCTGTTGCTCGGCAGAAAGACCATTGAGGAAGTCATAAAGTGTAACTTCATCATCTTTTTCAGTATGACGCTGACTGCAGTTGTCACAGATTTTCTCTCTTTTTACTGTAACTGAAGTCCCGTCAGGATTTTCTGTGAAAGATAATATATCGTTGTAGTTAAATCCAATTTTCTGTCTGATTTCAAATGGAATTGTAATTCTTCCTCGTTTACCAAGAATTCTGAATAGTTTCATTACATCACATCCTTTACACATTCCTCACAAAAATCGAAGCAAGGGCAGTTAGCACAATCTTCATCACAACCCATATTGAGAAAATCACATTCTTCGCAATTGCCATCGCAAAC
This sequence comes from uncultured Clostridia bacterium, assembly GCA_937899735.1. Classification (GTDB taxonomy): domain Bacteria; phylum Bacillota; class Clostridia; order Oscillospirales; family Acutalibacteraceae; genus Fimenecus. Next base: position 2,623 of record CALBQZ010000034.1, read on the forward strand.
GAAATCGTCCTCATTTTCTGCAACTTTAATTACAATAGTTCCTTTTCGAGCGCTGATATACAAAATACCAGCTTGGCTTATACCGGCTTCTTCAAGTATTTCAGTTGGGATAGCTAAAAGGATATATTCGTTGGGATTTAATTTTTTATCTTGCATTGAACAATACACTCCTTTAAGATTTTTTCATAATTTACATCATCTTCTTTAATACCGTTATGAAGATTGAATAAAGTCATTTGTTTGGGTTTTGCTTTTTCTCTTTCGTACAAATCATAATTACAGATAAGCAATTCCTTGAATTCTTTGCCGGCATCATATCGTTGAGCCATAGAGTGAGTACGGGAGAAATCAAGCATTGAAAATCCTTTATACAACTCTCTTATTTCAGGACAATCGTTGTAGGATAACAAAAACTTTCCGTTGATACTTTTGAGAGTGTCATGAAGCCTTACGTGGTCATCCCATCCAAACTCTACCGCATACATATCTTCAGTCGAGAAATATGGAGGGTCGAGATAGAAAAAGGCATCATTTCTGTCGTAATGACGAATCAGAGTTTCAAAGTCCTGATTTTCAACCACTACATTTGCCATTCTGTTTTCAAGTTCCTGAATAAGACCGAATAATTTCCGTATATCAAACGGCTGTGATGCAAAGGATTTACAACTACTTGAATAACTGTAGCGGAGTAATTTTAGGAACATTGCAGCTCTACGCACATCATAATCTTTCGTTATCCTTGTACGAATTTCTTTAAGTTCATTTGCTTCAGGAGCAGGAAATGACACTTCTGTCAGTTTTAATTCTTCCGAGAGGTATTCATCACTAAATTGCTCATGCTCAAAGAACCTGCGGATTGCGATAAAATCCTCACGGGAGTTGAGGTTGCAAAAACCTAACTCACGAATTGTAGCCACTGTCCGTTCTTTCATACAATGAAAGAGGTTAGCTAAATTTCTGTCAAAATCGTTATACACCTCAAAGGGATGTATCTCGGGTTTACCAAGTAACACACTACCTGAACCACCGAATACATCTATAAATCTGCCGTAGTTCAATGGAAACACGGCATAAAGAATATGTAGGATGGAAGATTTATTTCCCACCCTTGATACAGGAGTCTTAATATTAACCACCTTACTTTCGCAAGGCATCAACCGTTCAAAACAAAAAGAGGTATCAATCTGTTAAAAACGATTGATACCGTAAAATCTTTATCTATTCATATCTTCGTCAGCTTTTGAAGCCGCATTGCAAAATGCCATTGCAATAACACCAATCATACTGCCGACAACACAACCAATAAAAAATGTGAGCATTTTTCACCTCTTATTCCATTACATTGTCATATGTAATATTATTGTCAATACAATACTGTTCCATAGTAGAACCCGCCGGTGTGTGAACCATCGGGCGATTTGCATTACTAAACATTCCATCTTCAATTGCTGTAACGGTTTCATAAACATAAATATCTTTTAAGGTTGTATGGCTACCAAAAGCAGATGTTCCAATAGTAGTAACGCTTGAAGGAACTGTGTATTCTGTCACATCTTTTGCAAGTGGGAAGTAATGGAGTTTTGTCATATCCTTACTGTATAAAATGCCGTCAACTGTGCAGAAATATTCGTTGCTTTCCGAAATGCTGAAACTTTCAAGTTGACTCATAGATGAAAATGCATAAGTGTCAATTGAAGCAAGCGATTCAGCAAGCTCAAGTGAAGTAATGTTTCTACAATGTGAAAATCCCCATTTACCAATTGATGTCACACCTGACGGAATAACAATTGATTCAAGGGAATAACAATCGCTGAAAAGTGAATCTTCAATTACTGTTATACCTTCAGGAATATTTATTGTTTTAAGATTTTTATACTGACCAAAAGCACACCAACCAAGACTAGTTACAGTTTCAGGTAATGTAACATGTTCTAACGCATAACAATATCTGAATGACCATACACCGATGGATTCCAAGCCTTCAGGAAAATTGATATTTTTGAGAGATTCACATGAACCAAATGCGTGACTGTCAATTTTTTTAACCTTGTCACCAAGCACAACCGTTTCTAATGATGTACAGTTACTGAATGCATGATGACTCACAAGTGTTAAATCTTTCGGGAGTGTTAACTCGGTAAGAGCTTTACAACCTGAAAATGCTAAACGGTCAATTTTTAAAATGGTATCTGATAGATAGATTTCTTTAAGGGCTGTACAATGATAGAATGCGTTATCAGCAATCTTCGTGATTCCATCGGGCAAAGAGATTTGTGTTGTGTTTTCACATTCATAGAAAGCACATGAACCAATGGTTGTTACGCCTTCTTTGACAAACACCGTTTTAAGCGTTTCCTTGTTAAGAGAGAATGGAGATTGTCGTGCTTCAAAACCTTTCATTCTACCGTCACTATCATCGCCATTTTTGGTGACAAGAACTGTAGAATAATCTTCGCTGAACTGTGCAACGACATATTCGGGTTTTGTTAAGCCGATACCATATAACAGAGGATTGTTTTCAATTTCTTCCACCGTGTAATCCGTCTGTGTAATTTCCTTAACTTCAATATTGAAATTAACGGTTGCCGTATACACACCTGCATAAATAGCATCAGTTGAAACTTTTGCTGAAAGAGTGGTAGTTACATTTTCACTTGCGCCTGCCATCTGTTTGAGAACGCTGTCACCAGATGTTACTTCTTCGTCATCTGCGTACAGAGTATGTGGAAGAGTAATGCTGTTAACTTCTCGAAGTTTTAACAGATTATCAAAATTAGCAGTAATATCTACCTCGTATCCAAAAGGAATAACTGCATTTGATATTCTTACTTCTTGTCCGTCTGCGTTAGTTTCGATATATTCGGGGATTGTGACAGTATAGCTACTGTCAACCGTGTAATCTAAAGTTGCCGTTTTGCTTTCTGCTGCAAAGGAGGTTAAAGGGAATGCCGTAAGAAGTGCGAGCAGAACGCAAAGCACTAAAATAAATTTTTTCATACATTTTTCTCCTTAATTAAGATTAATAGCCCCAAGGCAAGAAGGGGCTATTAGTGATTAGGCTACAGATACTACGAATTTTGCAGTATTTGCATA
>CALBQZ010000035.1 GCA_937899735.1 uncultured Clostridia bacterium
TGTAGCCATCTCTGAAAGCAGCCATTTCCATACCTGTATATGAAAGGTATGTATTGAGGTCAAGACCCTGTGACTGAAGTCTATAGTTGAAGTTATTAACGATATTGTCGATTTCTTCTTCAATCATAACTGCAGGAATTTCAACTTCAATTCCCTTTACAACTTCTTCAAGAAGGTCGTTAACTACTTTATTGTCAGCGTCAGCTTTCTTTGCATCTTCAAGCTGAGCCTTTATACTCTTCTTAAGTTCATCAAGAGTGTCGAATTCACTAACATCTTTTGCGAATTCATCATCAAGAGCAGGAAGTTCCTTAACCTTGATTTCGTGAAGTTTAATCTTGAAAACAGCGTCTTTTGATGCAAGGTTTTCCTGATATTCTGCAGGGAAAGTAACGTTAACATCAAATTCTTCACCGATTTTGTGACCGATAATCTGGTCTTCAAAGCCAGGAATGAATGAACCGCTACCGATAACGAGGTCATAGTTTTCAGCTTTACCACCATCAAAAGCAACGCCATCAACGAAGCCTTCGAAGTCGATAACTGCTGTATCATTCTTCTTAACTGCTCTGTTATCAACGCTAATCATTCTTGAATTCTGTTCCTGCATCTTAGCAAGTTCAGCTTTTACTTCATCTGCTGATACTTTGCAAGCAGGTTTTGTTGCCTTAAGTCCTTTATAAGCGCCGAGTTTAACTTCAGGCTTAACAGCAACTTTAAGCTTTAACACAACACCATCTTTACCGATTTCAGGTACTTCAAGGTCATAAGGAGTGCCAACAACTTCGAGCTTTGACTCGAGAATTGCTTCGCTAACAACTTCCGGATAAAGAAGTTCAAGTGCATCTTCATAGAAAACGCCTTCACCATAAATCTTTTCGATGAAGTTTCTTGGTGCCTTACCCTTTCTGAAGCCCTTGATAGTGATATTCTTTCTTTCTTTGAGATATGCCTTCTGAACAGCAGCCTCAAATTTTTCACCATCTACTGTGATTTCAAGTTCGTAGACATTTGTTTCTACATTGTTTGTTGATTTTAACATCAAATATTCCTCCTGAATATTATTGTTTACAGCATTTTATGTTACCACAAAATTCATAATATTATATCACATTAAATTTACAAATACAATATTTTCCCTAAGATTTTCTGACAAAATAAGGATTTTTGCCATTGATTTAAATAAAATCTACTCTAAATTCACAAGATAAGGACAGAATTCTAAAAAATCTGCTGAAACAAGACGGAATTTTATACCTTCTTTTTCCTCATTTACAGCACCTTTTATAGCGCCACCGTGAAGATGACCATAGTAGCATCTTTCTATATTATTCTCCTTTAAAACATTGAAAATCGGTTCACATTTTCTTGAAACACTTATAGGTGGATAATGGAGAAACACAACAACTTCACCGCCAAGTTTTCTCGCTTCATCAATGGAACGTTGCAGTCTTGCACACTCACGAGCCATTACTTTATCAATATTTTCACTTTCTGCATCAAAGAACCAACCACGAGTTCCCGCAACAGAAACATCCCCTATTCTATATGCATTATTATGGAGAAACTTGATTGTATCAAAACCCTTTTCTTTGCAGAATTTTTCCATTTTTGTAATTGTGTTCCACCAATAATCGTGATTGCCTTTAGAGATAATTTTTGTACCGTTAAGGCTATTCAGAAATTCAAAATCCCTTTCTGCTTCCTCAAGTCCCATTGCCCATGAAACATCACCATTGATTATAACTGTATCATCTTTTGTAACGAGTCTTTGCCAGTTGTTTTTGAGTCTGAGAGCATAGTCATCCCAGCCCTTGAAAATATCCATGGGCTTATCAACTGAAAGTGATAAATGTGTATCACCGATAACATAAACTGACATAAAGAATTTTCTCCTATGAATAATTATAATGAACTTTCAAAAAATAAAATTGAAAGGGGGTAACAAAAATGGATAAGAATAAAAACATTACTTGCGATGCATGTCATTGTACATTCAACGATGGACACATGAACTGCACTGCTGACGGAATTAAGGTTGGTACACACAGTGCCTGCACTTGTGATGATACAAGATGTGCGACCTTTAAGTTGAAAATTTCTGATGTAGAATAAAACTAAATTCAAATGCGGAAACCGACTTAATACGGCTTCCGCATTACTATTTGTACTTAGATACCTAACATGTCAAAAACAACCTGTTTCATATCTTCTTTCTTGCTTACTCTTGTAAATCGTGGTTCCTTGCCTTTAAGAGTTGCAAGCTGCTGTGGTACAGGCTCATTTGACTTTTCAAAGAGTTCTTCGACCATATCAAATTCATTATCTGCTTTGATTTCATCAGTAATAGCTGCGAGAACACTTGCAGAGAATTTATATGGGTTTGCTGTTGAAGCAATAACAGTAGGTGTTTTATCCCCTGTTGATTCAACATAATCGTCATATACTTTAACTGCAACTGCAGTATGAGTATCGCAGAGATAGTTCTTGTCTTCAAAAACTTTTCCGATTGTTGCTTTTGTCTCTGCATCATCACAGCAACCTGCTGCAAACAATGCTTTTACCTTATCAGCAACTTCTGCAGAAACTGTATATTTACCATCATTATTAAGAGATGCCATCCACTCAGCAACCTGAACATCGTTTTCACCACAGATGTGGAACAAGAGTCTTTCAAGGTTACTTGAAATGAGAATATCCATTGATGGAGATGTTGTGCAATAGAAAGCTCTGTTCTTATCATAAGTACCACTTGTCAAGAAATCTGTAAGTACATTATTAGCATTTGAAGCACAGATAAGAGTTTTAACAGGCACGCCCATTCTCTTTGCATAGTAAGCAGCAAGGATGTTACCAAAGTTACCTGTTGGAACAACAACGTTCATTTCTTCACCGTTTTTAAGTTCACCGTTCGCAATCATATCGCAATATGCTGATACATAATAAACAATCTGTGGTACAAGACGACCCCAGTTAATTGAGTTAGCAGATGAGAATGCAAGTCCGTTTTCCTTGAATTTCTTTTCGATATCCTTATCTGTAAAGATTTTCTTAACACCACTTTGTGCATCGTCGAAATTACCTTCGATAGCACAAACGCTTACATTATTGCCTTCCTGTGTTGTCATCTGAAGTTTCTGCATTGGGCTGACGCCGTCAACAGGATAGAAAACAAGAATCTTTGTGTTTGGAACATCAGCAAAGCCTTCAAGTGCTGCTTTACCGGTATCGCCTGATGTTGCAACAAGGATTACAATTTCAGTATCTTTAACTGTCTTTCCTGCTGAAACTGTAAGAAGATATGGGAGAAGCTGAAGTGCCATATCTTTAAATGCGCAAGTAGGACCTCTCCATAATTCAAGAACATTTGCTGTATCACTCAATTTATATAAAGGAGCAACTTTATCAGAACTGAACTTACCTGCTTTATATGCACCCTCAACACACATTGAAAGTTCTTCTTCTGTAAAATCTGTAAGGTAAAGTCTGAGAACTTCTTTTGCTCTTTCTATATATGTCATTGGAACAAGCTTTTCAATGAATTCAGCTGAAACAGCAGGAATTTCAGTAGGAACAAAAAGTCCACCCTCTGATGAAATGCCTTTTGCGATAGCTTCGGCAGCTGTTACTTTAACTGACTTATCTCTTGTACTTGTATAAAACATTTAAAACACATCCTTTTCGTGTGGTATTTTATCATATAAAACTTTGTTTTTCAACTATTATTTATTGTCCGACAGAATCAAAAGCACCCTCAATATGATTAAGTTTTACAGGCTCATCATTTTCAAAATAAACCTCAATAATATCAAATCTTGGTTGCTTATTAATGTTGTTTTCTTTCATGAATAGTTGCGATGTTGCAATAATCTTCTTTCTTTTTGCTAAATCAACTGCATCTGCAGGAGCATATTTCATGTTCTCACTTCGTGTTTTAACTTCAACAAAGCAAACATGTTTCTTGTCCGTCGCAATCAAGTCAATCTCACCAAATCTACAACTATAATGGGCCGAAAGTATAAGATACCCAAGTTCTCTTAGGTACCTTGTTGCAATAATTTCACCATACATTCCCAGAATATGATTATCCATTATTTTTCACCATAGAATTTCTTTAAGAATGTATGTCTATGTATTGGTGAAGGTCCATATTGCCTTATTGCTTCATAGTGCACTTTTGTTCCGTATCCTTTATGCTTTTCAAACTGATATTGTGGATATTCCTTTGCCTTTTCAAGCATAAATCTGTCACGGCTTACCTTAGCTAAGATAGATGCTGCAGCGATTGACATACTTTTTGCATCACCTTTAACAACGGTTTCTTCCATAACAAAAGGGATTTTAGGATACTGATTACCATCAATCAAAGCGTAATCAGGTTTGATTTTAAGCCCCTCAACCGCTCTGTGCATTGCAAGAAAAGTTGCATTAAGAATATTGATTTCATCGATTTCCTGCTCCGTTGCAACACCGATTGAATAATCAATAGCTTTTTCACAGATTATATCAAAAAGCTGTTCTCTTTTCTTTTCTGTCAGTTTTTTCGAGTCATTAAGACCCTCAATTTCAAGTCCTATAGGCAAAACAACTGCAGCTGCATGCACAGGTCCTGCCAATGGACCTCGACCAGCTTCATCGACACCGCAGATAACTTTATACCCTGCGTCAACTGCTTTTTGTTCGTATAAATAATCCATATCTTACTCCGGTTTTTCAAGAGAAATCAGTCCGAGCTTTCCACCACGATACTCGTCAAGTAACATTACTGATGCTCTTTCGTAATCAATTTCTCCACCTTTTATCATCATTCCACGTTTTTTGCCAATCATTTCTAGAACTTCCCAAGCCTCTTTATCGGCAAAGTTATCTATCTTATATCTTTCAGTAAGTCTGTCAGGATAGTCTTTCTTCATAACTTCAAGAAGTCTTATTGCCAATGTTTCAGCATCGAGGATTTCATCCTTAACTGAACCAATAAAAGCAAGTCTGTCCCCTACTTTTGGGTCATCAAATTTAGGCCATAAAACACCGGGAGTATCAAGCAACTCTATTCCATTTCCAATAGGAAACCATTGGTTATGTCTTGTAACACCTGCTTTATCAGCAACCTTTGCTTTTGCAGACCCTGCCATACGATTTATGAAAGAGGATTTTCCGGTATTAGGAATACCAACAACCATAATTCTCAAGGCTTTTCCCGGCATTCCCCTATCTTCATTTTTCTTAATTACACCTTTAAGCACTTCTCTGACTGCAACAATGTAATTATTAAGACCTTTACCCGTACGACAGTCAACAGGTATTGCACAAACACCTTTATTTTTATAATACTGTATCCATTGTTCTGTGGTTTTCTTGTCTGCTAAATCACATTTATTCAAAAGAACAATACGTGGTTTACCATTGATTAACTCTTCAAGTTCAGGGTTTGAACTACTATTCGGTATTCTCGCATCAATTATTTCTGTTACACCATCAACAAGGGATAAACTCTCTTTAATAAGACGGCGTGTTTTAGCCATATGTCCCGGGAACCACTGAACTATTTGTCTTTGATTATCTCCCATTTTAAAACTCCTTAAATTCAGGAATTAAACAACCCTTTATCACCAAATCTGTATATTACTTTTCCTAAAATATAATCTTCATCAATCATACCTACTCCAATATCACGACTATCCGCAGAATGATTTCGATTATCGCCCATTACAAAGAATTTTCCTTCAGGAACAACATATTTATCTTTCATAAATGTTGAAACATCCATTCTTTCTTTAATATAAGGCTCGTTTAATACTTTACCATCAACTGAAACTGTACCTTTTTTGCTGTCAAACTCAATAGTTTGTCCACCTACAGCAATTACTCTTTTAATAAGAACTTTGCTATACGCATTGGGTTGTGAAATGATTACAACATCACCATACTCTATGTCTTTTGAAACGGCACTTATAATAAGCCTATCACCATTATACAATGTTTTTTCCATTGACTGTCCGTTAACTGTTGAAAGTTTAAAAAAGAATGTAAAAATCACACAGATAACCAGTACAGAAGAAACAACGGTTGAAGCAAAGTCATACACATTTCTAAGTAACTTATCATTGTTCATTATTTGTTATCTCCAAGCTATCAAAAGGATAGAATCTAAATTCAGCCACTCCGAGAATATAGCGTTCATCTATAAGTCCGACCGAATTAAAACGACTGTCGAGTGAATCGTTACGGTTATCACCCATTACAAACACATAACCCTCAGGTATGGTAACAGGACCATTAAAGTCACCTGGTCTGTGTGTTAACTCCTTAATATAGGGTTCGTCAAGTATTTCACCATTAACCTTGACATCTCCCCTATTAAAATCAATATCAATAGCATCTCCACCAACAGCAATTACACGTTTTACCAAAGGTTCATTAATGTCATTTGGTTGAGTTACAATCACAATATCGCCTCTGTTTATTGTTGTGTTAATAGCTTTAGTTGCCAACCATTCCCCACTTTGAAGAGTTGGATTCATTGAATCGCCAACAACACCGACAATTCTGAACGCAAACACAAATAAAACAAGTATTAAAACAATGGCAAACACTAACGAATCGAGCCAGTTATACACAAAATTCCATACGCCTTTTTTTCCAGCTACAGGAAGTTCTTTTTTTTGAGTATCAAAGGTAATATCAAAGTATTCCTCTTTTCTCACATAAACACCTACTTTTTGAGTTCTTTTGCAATTTCACATATTCTTTGTAATCGATGGTTAACCCCCGAACGAGAAATAGGATTAGTCAAACAATTTCCTAACTCTCGCAACGATAAATCAGGATTATCCAATCTTAATTCGGCAAGTTCTTTTAAATCGTCAGAAAGGAACGAAAGCCCAACCGTATTTTTTATATGTATAATTGCGTCAATATGTTTGGATGATGCTCCCAAAGTTTTATCCAGATTTGCATTTTCAAAGTTTACTTTTCGATTAACATTATTCCTTAAATCTTTGTACATCTTAACACCCATTATCTCCAAGGATGAGTTTGATGCACCCATCACAGTCAGCAAATCTTCAATTGACTCACTGTCTTTGAAATATATTACATAGTTTGAGTTACGCACTATACTTTTTGGAACAACATTCAAATCAGGATAATCATTTATAAATAAATTCAAGTCACGACTTAAATTAAGATATGGCACAACAAATTCAAGGTGGTAATTCTTATTTGGGTCATTGACTGTACCACAAGTCAAAAAAGCACCTTTAAGGAAAGAAATCTTACAGCACTCGTCAGTAAAATTACCCCAATTTATTCTTGACGCACCGTTCTTTCTATCATATCCAAAGGTTTTAAGTACCTTTAACCTGTCTTCTTTACCGGAAATCTCAACTTTGTATTTACCTGCATCTGACTTTATCAAATTAGGTTTAACTCCACAGACTGTTTCCATAAGTTCTGCGTACTTTTCTGCCACACCACTATGTTCAGTCATCAGATACATATCGTAATATGAAAACCCTCTTGAAAATAGAAATACACCATATGCAAAAGCGTGTAAACAACACTTGTTTTCAATTTCTACCGACAGAATTTCATTTTTTACATCAGATGAAAACGACATAATAAAAATCCTTTATCTACTTATATCTCTGTGATATACAGATACATTAAATCCGTCTTCTTTTATTTTTTTATATACTTTTTCGGCAAACACAACCGAACGGTGTTTACCACCTGTACAACCTACAGAAACAGTAAGCTGACTCTTACCCTCACTTCTGTATAAAGGAACAAGATATGAAATCAAGTCAAGGAGCTTTGGCTCAAGTCCCTTTGCTTCATCAAAACTCATTACATAGTCATAAACGGGCTGGTCAAGTCCGGTCTGATTCTTAAGTTCCGGTACATAAAATGGATTTGGTAAACAACGAACATCAAACACCAAGTCAGAATCCTTTGGTGCACCATATTTAAAGCCAAAAGAAAGAACAGTGATTTTCATTGTTCTCGCTACATCTTCAAAGAAAAGAGTTGCGACTCTTTCTTTAAGCTGAGCCATGGACAGATATGACGAATCAATAACGTAATCAGCAATATTCCTTGCATCTTTAAGCATTTCACGTTCTTGCATAAGAATTTCCACCAAGGGTTTAGAGGTATCAAACTTTGAAAGTGGATGCTTTCTTCTTGTTTCCTGATATCTTCGCAAAATAACCTCGTTATCCGCATCAACAAATAATACTTTGTATTCACATTCCATCGTCTTCAACTCTTCAAGCGCTGAAAAAAGATGTGAAAAGGAACCTCCAAGACGCACGTCAGCGACAATTGCGACTTTTTCTCTTACTTCCGCTGAGTCATTAAGAAGTCGAACAAAGGTTGGAATAAGTTTTGGTGTCATATTATCTACACAGAAAAAACCAATATCCTCCAAAGAATCAATTACTCTTGATTTTCCTGCGCCGGACATTCCAGTAACAATTACAAGCTGCATATGTGTATCTCTCCTAATCGCCTATAATTTTAACTTCTGTTTCAAGCATTACTCCGAATTTATCGTAAACAATACTTTGTACATTTTTAATCAATGTAATAATATCTGTTGCAGTTGCATTATCCTTATTGATAACAAAACCTGCATGTTTTTCACTAATCTGAGCACCACCTACAGTATAGCCCTTAAGACCACTTTCCTGAATAAGTGCACCTGCAAAATATCCTTCAGGTCGTTTAAATGTACTCCCTGCGCTTGGATATTCCAAGGGTTGTTTATCTTTTCGCCTTCGTAGTTTATCATCCATAGCAGATTTTATATCAGCCTTTTCTGCTTTCTTTAATTTCATAACAGCAGAAACAACTGTAAAACCATTATCGGTGTATGCACTGCCACGATATCGAAGATTAAGTTCATCTTGTGACAGTTCGCCAATTTTTCCATCGGAATCAATATGCTTACAAGAGAAAAGAACATCCTTCATTTCTCCGCCATAAGCACCCGCATTCATATAGACCGCACCACCGAGTGTACCAGGAATGCCGTAAGCAAACTCAAGACCTGAAAGAGAATTCTCAAGTGCAAACATACAAAGGCTTTTTAATGAAGCACCTGCTTCGCAATAAATTGTTGTTTCATCAATCAACTCAATTTTTGACATTTTTGAGCCGATTTTAATAACAACATTATCAATACCATTATCAGTAACCAAAAGATTTGAACCATTTCCGATAATTAGTGGTTTAATATCATTCGGTTTACAATATGATATTATTCTCTGCAAAGAGTCGGAAGAATCGGGTATAATCAAAAGACTTGCATTACCGCCACATTTAAAACTTGTATATTTTTTCATTGGTGCATCGAACTCTGCTGTTGCACCAAGATTTTCAGCAAATAATGCAATTTCCTTATACACAGATTTTCCTTCTTTCTTTAATAATTCTGCCAGATGTCAATTTCGTGGGATTTTGGCTCATAACCCTCATCCATACCAAGATGATGGAGAAGTTCACGAGCAGCGTTGTAGCCCATTTTCTTCTGTCTGTTATTCATTGCAGCACATTCAATAATAACTGCAAGGTTTCTACCAGGTTTAACAGGAACAACTGTCAATGGAATCTTAACATCCATAATTGTTATGTATTCATTATCCAGACCCATACGGTCATATACCTTTGAGCTGTCCCATGGCTCAAGCTGAATAACCATATTGATTTTTTCAGTAAGTTTAACAGCACCCATACCAAAAAGACGACGTGCATTGATAATGCCTATTCCTCGAAGTTCAATAAAATGACGGATATTATCTGGTGCTGAGCCTACAAGTGTTTTAGCAGATGCTTTTCTGATTTCAACAGCATCATCAGCAATAAGACGATGACCACGTTTTATAAGCTCGATAGCAGTTTCGCTCTTACCAACACCACTATCACCAACAATAAGAACACCCTCACCGTAAACTTCAACAAGAACACCGTGTCGTGTAATACGTGGAGCCAAAGCTGTACCAAGGAAATAGATAAGTGTTGACATGCTTGCAGATGTCGCTTCTGCAGTTCTTATAACAGGAACTCTGTATTTTTTAGCAAAATCAACCATTCCATCAAGTGGGTCAAGACTTCTTGTAATAATAACAACAGATGGTTGTTTGCTGAAAAGACGTTCAATACTTTCAAGTTGTTGTTCTTTCCCCAAGGATTTTACATACTCGAATTCTGCAAATCCCAGATACTGAACACGTGCAGGGTCAAAGTATTTATCGCTGCCAGCAAGTAAAAGACCGGGACGACTTACCTCCTGAGATGTAATTGAAAGTTCAGATGCGTCACATGGTAAATATATTGTTTCAAATCCGAATTCATTAATTATTTTTTCCAAAGAAACAGAATATTTTGATGCCAAAACGCCTACCTCCCCTTTATACAAATATATTTAAATAATTATATAACATTATAATAAATTTTCCAATAGTTTTTTAGGATTTATTTTAATTTTTTATAAAAACTGAACCCGACGAGTATTCCCGTCGGGCTCTTTTAATTTGCGAAATAAGGTTATTTCATATTTTCTTCATATGACTTAATCATCTTTTTAACCATCTGACCGCCGACAGAACCAGCCTGCTTTGAAGTGAGGTCACCGTTGTAACCATCCTTAAGGTTTACACCAACTTCAGAAGCTGCTTCCATCTTGAAACGGTTGAGAGCTTCACGAGCTTCAGGTACTACGCTTTTATTGTTTCTTGCCATCTTAATACACCCCTTATCAATTAAAGTTATATATCAATTGCGTTTGCAGTAATAGTTTGAACGGTTGAATTACAATTATTATTGATAATTTTTGTTAATTCGACACATATTGTCTTAATGAACAAAACTCATATCCCTGTTTTCTTGCCTCATCAATTATCTTACTTAAAGCATTAGCATTATCAGGTGAAACAGAGTGCAAGAGAATTACCGCGCCCGGATGAAACCTTGATGTGACTTTATCAAAGGCATATTGTTCACCCTTTTGATTATTCAAATCCCAGTCCGCATATGCCAATGACCAGAAAACACTTGTATATCCTAATTTTTCTACTACTCTCAAAGCATTATCCGTGTATTCACCTTTTGGAAATCTGAAATAAGGTTCACTATAATTGAAATTATTTTTTAGATATTCTTCCATTCCTTTGACTTCTTCTGACATCTGTGTTTCTGATATTTCTGCAAATGATGGATGCGTTACAGAGTGATTTCCGACAATATGACCGTCGTCTATCATTCTATTGATTAAATCGGGATTTTCTTTAACTTGTGGCAATGTGCAGAAAAAGGCCGCATTCACTCCCTTTTCTTTCAACACATCAAGAATTTTCGCTGTGTATCCATTCTCATAGCCACAGTCGAAAGTCAGGTACATAACTTTTTTATCATTTTTCGTATCAAGACAAAATGCCTTAAATTTATTGGTATCAAAGTAATTCTGAGCATTTATTGAGATTTCATTTGCCTTACCATCTTTTGCAACGCCATAACTATGGGATTTCTTTGTATCCGTACTTCTCGCTATCGGTTCGATGTTAACAGTAGTTTCAGGTGTTAATTTTGTGGTACTTTCTTCCCTTGTACTCGTTTCATCTGTTACCTGTTCATATTTAGGCATTGAAAGTCTTGCACAGGAAGAAAGAAGAGATAAACTTACTAAAACAGCACTGATTTGAAAAATCCTTTTCATTTTTATGCCTCTTAGTTCATCATCTTATTAACACTGTCAACCACGTTAGTTACAGTATCCACTGCTTTTTTAGCAGTTTTCTTCATCTTCTTTTTTGTGTTTTTGTCCGTCATAGAGCTTGTAACTGCCATAGCTGCTGTACCTGCAAGCATACCTGCACCTACCATTTTACCAACCTGTTTCTTATCCATTTTTCTTCCTCCTTTTTCACAGTTTGCTCATAAAAAATTTTTAATGAGCAATAATATTTTGAGAAAAAGAAACAAAAAAATTATAATTTTATATTTAAAATTATTTCTAAAAATGTTATACTTTTATTTACAGAACAAAAATAAAAATCAAGGTGATTAAAATGGTATTGAATATCGTAATGGTTGAACCTGAAATTCCACAGAATACTGGAAACGTTGCAAGAACTTGTGCAGCAACAGGAGCAAGACTCCATCTTGTCGGTAAAATGGGATTCACTCCTGATGACAAAAAGTTAAAACGAGCAGGACTTGACTATTGGTATCTTCTTGACATTACATATTACGACACAATGGAAGAGTTTTTTGAGAAAAACAAGGGTGGAAATTTCTTCTATTTTTCAACAAAAGCACAGAAAAGACATTCTGACGTAAAATATCCTGACAATACATATCTCGTATTCGGTAAAGAAACTGCAGGACTTCCTGAAAAATTGCTTTTTGAAAATGCAGACAAGTGTGTAAGAATTCCTATGATTGACGAAGCAAGAAGTCTTAACCTTTCAAATGCAGTTGCAATCGGCGTTTATGAAACATTAAGACAGTGGGATTACCCACAGCTCCTCGAAAGTGGTGAATTAAGAAATTACAACTGGGCAGACCAGCAATAGACAAGAATTAAAGCTCCATTTAGTGGAGCTTTTTTCGTTTTCGTCTTTACATTCAGTAGTTATATGGTATAATTCATTTGATAAAAATATCCCACAAGGGAGATGTTAACTATGTCAAAACCAGTTACTGCGATTATTGTTGGTGCAGGTCACAGAGCATTAGTTTATGCTGAGCTTGCTATTACTAATCCTGAACTTATGAAAATCGTTGGTGTTGCTGACCCTAACCCTGTCAGACGGGAAATATGTATGAAAAAGTTCGGTTTTTCGGAGGATATGTGCTTTGAAACCGCACAGGATTTAGCAAAACACGGCAAACTTGCTGATACCATCATAAATGGCACTATGGACCATCAGCACCTTGAAACTGCTATTCCCCTTTTGGATGCAGGTTACGATATGCTTTTGGAAAAGCCTTTTGCACCTAACGAAGATGAAATGAGAGAAATTGTAGCGTGCGCAAAGAAAAACAACTCGAAGGTTATGATTTGTCACGTGCTTCGTTATACACCTTTCTACTATGGAATCAAAGAAAGAGTTGTAAGTGGTGAAATCGGTGATATTATCAATATTCAGACACTTGAACACGTAAGTTATCATCACCTTTCAACATCATATATCCGTGGTAAATGGGCAAACAGTGACGAATGTCATACATCAATGTTGCTCGCTAAATGCTGTCACGATATTGATATTATGATGTGGATGATGAGCGACACAAAGCCTGTTGCAATTTCAAGCTTTGGCGGTAAATATCAGTTTAAGCCCGAAAATGCACCTGAAAATGCGGGTGAGCGTTGCCTCGTTGACTGTCCGTTGGTTGAAGATTGCAGATACTCAGCAAAACGACTTTACATAGACCAGCCTGAAAGATGGGCTTTCTATATCTGGGATAAGCTTGAACACATTGAAAAACCAACTATTGAGGATAAAATCAATCTTCTCAAGGGTGATTCCCCATACGGAAAGTGTATTTATAAATGCAACAACAATGTTGTTGACCATCAGTCGGTACTTGTTAACTTTGAAAGTGGTGCAACAGGTACTCACAACATGGTTGGTGGCTCATCAACACCTTTACGCAGAATTCACATTATTGGTACAAAGGGTGAAATTTACGGTAATTTTGAAGAATCAAAATTCTATGTTTCTAAGATTCATCCAACAACCACTGATGAAAGAATTCTTGAAGAAGTTGACCTTAATGTTTCAGGCGATATGGTGGGTGCGTATGGTGGTCACGGTGGCGGTGACGAAAGACTATCCGCTGACTTCGTATCATTTGTTCGTGGCGAAAAACCAAGCCTTGCTTGTACATCAATTTTTGATTCAGTTGCAGGTCATCTCTGCGTTTACCTTGCTGATAAGTCAAGAGAAAACGGTGGTATGCCACAGGAAGTAATATTATAAAATGATAAAAAATTAAGGCAGTCGATTGACTGCCTTTTTAATGCTCATTTGTTAACCATACATAAATACACATTACAAGTATGCCTATTCTTCTCACAATCCGAATTAGCCGAAAATCAATCTCAGGACAATAAACAGATAACAATTGAAGAACTAAAGAAATAAGAAGAACTAAACTTAATATGAGCGATAAAACAAATCTCTGTTTTGACATATTATTCTTCTTATAACTATAAAAAGCTAAAATGGGACTTAATATAATGCTAATTAAAGCGATTGCTTTTCCCCACGAGGTTGATAATGTAAATAACGAAAGCACCTGAAGTGAAGAAAAAACAACAAAAAGTATTTCAAACTTGTTAATCTTTTTCATATTATCACTCCTTATTTATTATCAACACAAATATAACATCACAATATCAGTTTGTCAATAAAAAACGGGACGCTGTGGTAAGCGTCCATTACAAATCTCTCCCACTGTCTTTTTCTGCGAATAAGACAGCTCCCTCATCAGAGGGAGCCAATATAGGTTATTTTTATTTTGTGCCGAAGATTCTGTCACCTGCGTCACCAAGACCGGGAACAATATATTTATGCTCGTTGAGTTTTTCATCAAGGGCTGCACAGTAAACCTCAACATCAGGATGTGCTTCTGTAAGAGCCTTAAGTCCCTCCGGAGCTGCGATAATACCCATAAACTTGATTGATTTTGGGTTGTATGTTTTTATCTGATTGATAGCATCAATTGCTGAACCGCCTGTTGCAAGCATTGGGTCAAGAACAATAACTTCACGTTCTTCAATATCTGATGGTAATTTGCAGTAATATGGTACTGGAAGAGCTGTTTCTTCGTCTCTATACATACCGATATGACCAACCTTTGCAGATGGAACAAGTGAAAGCACACCATCAAGCATACCTGTACCTGCTCGGAGTATCGGAACAAAAGCAAGTGTTTTACCTGAAATCATCCTCGCCTTTGTTTTTTGAATTGGTGTTTCAACTTCTACTTCTTCAAGTGGAAGATTACGAGTTGCCTCGTAGCACATAAGGGCTGCAATTTCAGAAACAAGTGTTCTGAAATCCTTTGAACCTGTATTTTTATCTCTCAAAATAGCAAGTTTATGCTGAATAAGTGGATGGTTAGTAATTGTAACTGACATTTTTTATTCCCCCAAGTTCCCTTTTTATTTTATGAGTTTTCTATCTCCATAATCTGGTCAATTCTTCTCTGGTGACGTCCACCCTCAAATTCAGTATTAAGGAAAACATCAACAAGTTCTAAAGCAAGTCCGACACCAACAACACGACCACCCATGCAAAGAGCATTTGCGTCGTTATGCATTCTTGTAAGCTTTGCACTGAAGTAGTCTGAACAACAAGCTGCACGGATTCCTTTTACCTTATTTGCTGCCATTGAAATACCGATACCTGTACCACAGCAAAGAATTGCCTTCTCACATTCACCACTTGTTACCTTTTCACAAGTTGCTTTTGCAATTGGAGCATAGTCAATTGATTCTGCTGAATATGTTCCACAGTCAATATACTCAACACCCTGTTCGTCGAGGTGTTTTTTTATTGCCTCTTTCAACTCAAATCCACCATGGTCTGCGCCTAATGCTATCATTTTTTTATCCCCTTTTAACTTTATTTTTTCAATTTAAGCTCTCTTTCTGCCTGTGGTAATCTCAGGTAAAAAGGAACAAGATTTGCTGAATTTATTGGTTCTTCACCGTTTTTTATTTTACCTTCTGCAACGAATCCAACACTTGAACCATGAACATAACGGATTTTTTCCTCTGCTACTTCACAATTCTGGATAATTTTGCAAAGTTTTTCATAACATAAAACTGAACCATCACCGATAAACACAATCTTTTTATCGTATTGTTTAAGTTCTTCACCAAGTTCATCAATTAGAACTGCTTTATCTTCACAAATACGATTTCCATGGTTGAAAATCGCAGTATAAACCTGGTTGCACCTTGCATCCATTACAGCACAAGCGATTACGTCCTCGCTTTTCAATGGCTCAGCTATTGCTTCAAGAGTAGAAACAGCAACACACTTTTTTCCAAGTGCATCTGCCATACCTTTAACTGATGCTATTCCAATTCTGACCCCTGTAAACGAACCTGGTCCATGGGTAATTGCAAACAAGTCAATATCTTTAATTGAAATTCCACTTTCCTGAATTGTCTTTTCAACCATCGGCATCAAGGTCTGACTATGTGTCAAACCATTATTTATGAAATTTTCTGCCAACACTTTACCATTTTCGGTAATTGCCACGGAAGCAGTAACCGATGAAGAATCAACAGATAAAATTCTCATATTTCTACTCCCCCGTCAATAGTAATAATTCGTTGGTTATCGTTTTCACCACGCTGAATGGTAACTCTCACTGTATTTTCAGGAAGTGCATTTTCGATATTTTCACTCCACTCCACAGCCAGAATTCCACCTGCTTCGTAGAAATCAAAAAATCCACTTGCAAAAAGATCATCCCAACTTTCAACTCTGTACATATCAAAATGATACAAAGGTGGAGTTCCACCGTAATCATTTACGATAGCAAAGGTGGGACTACTTACCTCTTCGTCAACACCCAATGCTTTTGCCATACCTCTTGTGAAAGCAGTTTTACCCATACCAAGTCCACCATAAAAGGCAACAACCGTTCCACCATTAAGTCTTTCTGCAAGACTTTTACCTAATTCAATTGTGTCTTCTGTTGAGTTAGAAATAAATCTTTGCATAACCACACCATAATAATTTTTTATCAAATATATTTTAGCAAAATGAGTGTTATTTGTCAATTTGTATATAATAACTATAACTGCAATTTTAAAATGCTTTATTTGAGAGAATTATACAAGATTTCCTGCATTTTTTCTTATGTTTTGCAGGAATTTATGTCAAAATTGCAACTTACTCACTGTCATATTGTCATTTTTAACAAATTAAAGCGTTAAAATTTAACTATATTTTTCACTATTGATAATTGAAAATAATACTATATTTATGTTATTATTTTAACATACAGACTAGGGGGTCTTTTTATGAACAGTTATATTGAAAAAATTCTTCAAAGAGTTGAAGAACGTGATGGCGACAAAAAAGAATTTATGCAGTGCGTAAGAGAAGTTTATGGTTCTCTTGAAAAGGTTATTGAAGCACATCCAGAATACGAAAAATATGATATTCTCGGCAGAATGGCTGAACCAGACAGAACAGTTCGCTTCCGAATTGCATGGACAGACGACAATGGTAATACACAGGTAAACCGTGGTTGGCGTGTACAGTTTAACTCTGCTATTGGACCTTATAAAGGTGGTCTTCGCTTCCATAGAAGTGTAAATGCAAGCATCATCTACTTCCTTGGATTTGAACAGACATTTAAAAACTCACTCACCGGTCTTCCTATGGGTGGTGCAAAGGGTGGTTCAGACTTTGACCCGGTTGGTAAAAGTGACGGAGAAATCATGAGATTCTGTCAGGCATTTATGACAGAGCTTCAGCGTCATATCGGTGACAGCATTGACGTTCCTGCAGGTGACATCGGTGTTAGTGGTAAGGAAATCGGTTTCCTTTTCGGACAGTATAAGAGAATTGTTGGTGCATTTGAAAACGGTGTTCTTACAGGTAAAGGAGTCAGCTATGGTGGTTCACTTGTTCGTCCTGAAGCAACCGGCTATGGTGCTATCTACTATACAAACGAAGTTCTCGCACACGATGGCGAAAATATCAAAGGCAAGACATTTGCAGTTTCAGGCTTCGGTAATGTTGCTTGGGGTGCAATTAAAAAGATTGCAGAGCTTGGTGGTATTCCTCTTACACTCAGTGGTCCTGACGGATATGTTTATGACAAAGACGGTATCGTAACAGAGGAAAAGATTAACTATCTTCTTGAAATGCGTGCATCAGGTAGAGATAGAGCTAAAGACTATGCTGACAAATTCGGTGCAGAGTTCTTCCCCGGCCAGAAACCTTGGGGTGTTAAGGTTGATGTTGCTCTTCCTTGCGCTACACAGAACGAAGTTACACTTGAAGAAGCAAAGAAAATCGTTGCAAATGGAACAAAATACTACATCGAAGTTGCTAATATGCCAACAACTGCAGAAGCTGTTGAATATTTCCTTGAAAATGGTGTTACTGTTGCTCCATCAAAAGCAGTTAATGCTGGTGGTGTTTGCGTTTCAGGTCTTGAAATGAGCCAGAACAGCCAAAGACTTGCTTGGACAGCAGAAAAGGTTGATGAAATGCTTAAGTCTTCAATGAAGAACATTTATGATATTTCAGTTAGCGCTGCTGAACGTTACGGATTAGGTTATGACCTTATCGCAGGTGCTAACATTGCAGGTTTTGAAAAAGTTGCAGATGCAATGGTAGCTCAGGGTGTATATTAATCCAAAAAGTTTATACAACAACAAAACCCTTGTACTTAAATGTACAAGGGTTATTCTTTTAGTTTAGTTTTGGTAAGCTTGCAGCTGCAACTGACTGGCCTACACGGCGGGATTTTTCGTCAGGAATATGAAGTTCAAGTTTACTTGCAAGTTCAGGGAATTCTTTATCAAGAACTTCCTGCGCCCTTGAAAGAAGTATCTGTCCACCCTGTCCTGATGTAACTCGACCCATAATAAGAACATGTTTAATATCATAAAACTCACTGTAATAGGCAATTGCATAGCCAAATTGTGCACCGATTGTATCGTAAATATCGGCTGCATTCTGGTCACCTTTTTCCATAAGGCCCTGAACAACCTTAAGTTTTTCTGCAGGTGAAAGGTTTTCGTCAAGTTTTATTCCTGCCGCAGGGGCAAGTTTAATTACACCATCCTGTGAAAAATACTTAACTCCACAACCGTAGTCACCTGACCACTCGTCAACCATTGCACTTATATTATAGTCAACAGGAACGAACGCAAGTTCATTAATCCAACCTGTAATATTGCCTTGTGAATCAACATAACCACCTGCTTCGCTTGTACCCATCGCAATACCAAGAACTGAATGGTCATTAAGGTCCATAGCACCTGCAAGAGCAGTAACGTCGCCATCATTTGCAACTTCAACCGGAATGTTTCCCCCGATTTCCTTGGCAACATCAAGATACATATTTTTAACCTTTTTATCAAAGTCATCATCATTTACCTTAAGGAAAAGAGATGCAACCATTATTCGATTATCAATATATACCCCTGCAGACGATACACCGATAGCATCCACTCTCGGCATTTTTGATGCAGCTGTTTTCATAGCATCAAGGATTCCCTGATAATGATATTCCGGGTCAGAATTTGTCTTTGGGAACCATACAACTTCTTCAGAATAAACACTTTCACCATCAATAACAGCACTTACTTTTCGGTCACTACCACCTGCATCAAAACCAATTCGGCATCCGTCAAGGTGTCTGCCGATTGGTGCTGCAGCACTCTTATCTTCAGGAGCATTGTCTAATGAACAAACTTCAACTACAAAAGGACATTCATATACTCTTTCCATAAACTTAACATCAAATTCACGGAGTCCACCAACAGTATATGCTTCTTTGATTTTGTTGCCTATAACATCACTACCTGCGATGATAATTTTAAAACCTCCTGCAACCCACAAAAGTGACTTTGCAACACGTTCAACAAAATGGAAATTTTCATCGTCATGGCCTGTACCATCAGGGAAAACACGTGTTTTATATGTTGATATATAACCCTTATTTCTTTCAATAGCAATAATAATATCCTGTCCATTTTCCTTTGTTGCTTCTCGCATTTCACGAATAACAAGAGACATAGGTTGAAATTGTGGGTCAAGTTTTGCGCTAACTTTAAGATTCATATTTTACTTTTCCTCCAATAATAGTTTTCATAACCTTGAAGTCACAGTCTGTAATAATAATATCAGCATCTTTACCTTTTTCAAGTGAGCCTTTTGACTTTTCAACACCAAGTACTGTAGCAGGATTAAGAGATGCACAATTTACACACTCATAAAGAGGAATATCAGAGTTTTTATAAACATTCCATACACCCTTATTAAGCTGTAACACGCTACCTGCAATCGTACCATCTTCAAGCTTACAGATTGTACCATCATAAATAATCTTCTGACCACCCAAAGTGTATTCACCAACAGGTAAACCACCTGCAGGCAAGCAGTCAGTAATAAAACAAAGCTTTCTGCCTTTGAGTTTCCATAACATATTATAAAGTGATGGGTCCACATGGACAGTATCGACAATAAGTTCAACACTTACATCACCATTAAGTGCTGCACCAACAACACCAGGTGCACGATGAGTCAGTGGGGTCATAGCATTAAAAAGATGTGTTGTATGCTTTACACCTGCATTGATGCTTGCCATTGCTGTTTTATAATCAGCAGATGTATGTCCCATTGAGACAACAGTGTCAGTTTCCGCACAAATTTCACGAATTGCTTTAAAACCTTCTGTATCAGTCTCAGGAGCGAGTGTAATTACTTTAATAATATCACTATTCTCTTTAACAAATGAAGCGTCAGGCTTAAGAATATACTTAGCATCCTGAGCACCTTTTTTGCTTTCACTAATGAATGGGCCTTCAGCATGGCAACCTAAAATAACACTACCATCCCAATTTTTGCTCTCATCTTTTAATGAACGGCAAGTTTCAAGAGCATTGCGAATAACATTCATATCTTCTGTCATTGTTGTTGGAAGATATCCTGTAACACCATTTGAAAGAAGTCCTTTGGAAATAATACGGATACTCTCATCTTTACCATCACAGACATCCTTACCAAGATATCCATGTATATGTAAATCAATCAGACCTGGTGCAACATAACCACCATTTGCGTCAATAATTTCTGTACTATCAGGAATTTTATTATTTTGAACAATGTCGATAATCTTATTTGTATACAAAATTGCAAAATTTTCAATTATTTTGTCTTTAAGAATAATTTTACCATTAACAATAGCCTTCAAAAAAATCACTCCTAGTATAATTTATGTTTACGCAAATATCATTATACCAAATTTTAGCAAGAAAATCAAATACTTGCTTAAAATTTTATGTAAAATTTACAAAATATTGACAAAATAAATATAAAAAGTGTATATTATAATAAGAAAGTTATATAAAGAAGGGATAATAAAATGAAGAAAATAGAATTGTTAGCGCCGGCTGGAAGTTTTGAAAAGGCAAAAGTTGCTTTTATGTATGGAGCTGATGCTATATATGCAGGAACATCATCTTTGTCACTTAGAACAAGAGCAGAAATGGAAGATGATGATTTGGTAAAAACAATTAAATATGCACACGAAAATGGCAAAAAAGTATATGTTACTATAAATATAAGCCTTTACTACAAGATTGTCATTACGTTCTACATTGTAGTTTGTACATTCTACATTGTAGTCTGTATGTTCTACAATGTAGTTTTTATGTTTTACAATGTAGAACGTAAAAAGAAACACTACAAAGATAGTTATTTATACTGAATAAACAAGTTATGTGGGCTGATATAACTTCTTATTGATTATAAAGAGGAGAAGTTTAGTTGTATCTATCCAACATCCTTTGCAACATACCTTTCATTTCTTCTCTGAATTCTATTGGTTCCAGCACTTCCACTTCATCGCCTTGCGAAAGAAGTTCTTGTTTGAAATCAAAGGTAGGACGGAGGAAATATTCAAAGTCTGTATACTCAGCTGTGTTTTCCAGTTCTTTTTGCGAAGCATGTAGAG
>CALBQZ010000036.1 GCA_937899735.1 uncultured Clostridia bacterium
TGTCATAAGAGGAACGCCTACAATGGTTCAGCTTCTTATAATTTACTATGTTATATTTGCGTCTTCCGACATAAACAAGGTACTTGTAGCGGTAATTGCATTTGGTCTTAATTCGTCTGCGTACATTGCGGAGATTGTAAGAGGCGGAATTATGTCGGTTGACTCGGGACAGTTCGAGGCAGGAAGAAGTCAGGTGGGCAAGAAGGGTATTGTAAGAGAACCGGCCGTGCATAAAGAAGTTATCGAAAACGTTATCCGTTACGGAGAAGATAATGGTCTTTACAGCCACGGACTTACATTTTCACCTGTAACAGGTACTAAAGGCAATATCGAATATCTTCTCTATATGAGAAAAGATAAACCTGAAGAAATGCCTGATATAGATAAAATCGTTTCTGACTCCCATAAGGAGTTAAAAGGATAAATAAACAAATGATTTAAGAGAAAAATTTAAAAAGTAAAAGGAGAGAAAGAAATGCAGTTATCAAACAGAGTGAACGCTATGCAGAATTCACCAATCAGAAAGTTCAACGTTTTCGCTTTTGAAGCTAAGTCTAAAGGCAAGAAAGTATATCACCTGAACATCGGTCAGCCTGATATCGAAACTCCTGCTTGCTTCATGGATGCTATCAAGAACTATGACAAAAAAGTAATCGCTTATTCAGAATCAGGCGGAGAACTGGAACTTCTCGATGCTATCATCGATTACTTCAAGCAGTATGACATGAATTATGAAAGAAAAAATATCATGATCACAAACGGTGGTTCTGA
Organism: uncultured Clostridia bacterium; assembly: GCA_937899735.1. Lineage (GTDB taxonomy): Bacteria > Bacillota > Clostridia > Oscillospirales > Acutalibacteraceae > Fimenecus. Next base: position 772 of record CALBQZ010000036.1, read on the forward strand.
AGCCCTCAGCATGATCTTCACAACTATCCTTAACCCTGAAGATGAAGTTCTCATCGCAGAACCTTTCTATACTAATTATCACACATTCGCAACAGGAGCTTGCGGTAAAGTAGTTCCGATCACTACTAAAGCAGAAGACGGCTACAACTTCGCTAAGAGAGAGCTGATCGAAGCAGCTATCACTCCTAACACTAAGGCTATCTGCTGCATCAGCCCGGGAAATCCAACAGGAAGAGTCCTGACTATCGAAGATATGAAGCTGATTGGCCAGATCGCTAAGGAACATGATCTGTGGATCATCGCTGACGAAGTATACAGAGAATTTGCTTATGATGACAGAGAGGTTACTTCATTCGGTATGATCGATGAGATCAAAGACAGAGTTATCATCGTTGACTCAGTATCAAAGAGATTCTCAGCTTGCGGCGCCAGAATCGGATGTATCGTAAGTAAAAACGAAGAATTCATGGAAGGAATCATGAAGATCGCTCAGGGAAGACTCTGCGTACCTACACTGGAACAGATCGGTGCAGCTGCACTTTACAGACTTGATAAGTCATATTATGAAGAAGTAAAAGCTGAATACTGTGCGAGAAGAGACGTTGTATACGAAGAACTGATGAAGATCCCGGGAGTTGTTTGTCAGAAGCCTGGCGGATCATTCTATATGACTGCTAAGCTGCCTGTAGACAGCGTTGAAGACTTCCTGATGTTCATGCTGACTGAATTCGATGACAACGGAGAAACTGCTATGTTCACACCTGCTGAAGGATTCTACGGAACTCCTGGTCTCGGTAAGGACGAAATGCGTATGGCATACGTTCTGAAGCAGGAAGACATGAGAAGAGCAGTAGAACTGATCAGACTCGGTATGGAAGCATACAACAAGAAATTAGGAAAATAAATCATTACATTTGAGAGGTAAATTATAATGGCAGCACCAAAGCTATCACCAATGATGCAGCAATATATGGATATAAAAGCAAACTATCAGGATTGTATCCTGTTTTTCAGGCTTGGTGATTTTTATGAAATGTTCTTTGATGATGCCAAGACAGCCTCACGTGAGCTTGAACTCACATTAACAGGTAAACAATGCGGTATGGAAGAAAGGGCTCCGATGTGCGGAGTTCCTTTCCATTCCGCCGATACTTATATCGCTCGTCTGGTTGACAGGGGCTATAAAGTAGCGATTTGTGAACAGACAGAAGATCCTGCTGCTGTAAAAGGTATAGTAAAACGCGAGGTAGTGCAGATCGTCACTCCCGGTACTGTAGTGAGCAGCAGCATGCTCAAAGAAAAAGAAAACAATTATATAGCATCCGTATACGCAGATGACAACTCTGTAGGTTTGTCATACTGCGATGTTTCTACAGGAGAGATCTGCCTGACCGAGATCAAGGGCATAGGCATCAAAGAAAACCTGTTAAATGAACTGGTGAAGATCGATGCCAGAGAAATCATTCTAAACAATGAAACGTATGATGCGGTAGATGCAGAAGACATGAAGCCTGTTACCGAGGCTTATTTTAATATTCTGGGAGAAGAATATTATACTCCGTCAGTGATAAGAGACACTATCAAGAGGCAGTTCAACATAACTGCTCTTCTCGGTATCGGAGTAGAAGAAGGATCTGCTTCAGAGTCTGCTCTTGGTTCGCTTCTCATGTATCTTCTGGAAACTCAGAAACACAGCTTGAGCCATATAGCAAACTTAAGGACTTATGCTATGGGTCAGCACATGTCTCTCGACAAATCTACTATAAAGAACTTGGAACTCACAGAAACTCTCTTCGAAAAGAAGCTAAAAGGCTCATTGCTGGGCGTTTTGGACAAGACTCATACAGCAATGGGGTCGAGAAAAATGAAACAGTGGCTGAAAGAGCCTCTGAATGATGTGGGGATGATAAGGCAGAGACTAGATGCTGTGGAAGTACTGCTGGATGAGATCCTCATCAGAAACAATATAAAAGAGCATCTGAAGAGAGTATATGACTTTGAGCGTTTGACAGGACGTATAGCCTGCGGCAATGCCAACGGTAAAGATCTGATAGCGCTGAGGAATTCATGTGCTGTTCTCCCCGATATCAAAGCAGAATTAGACGGTACAGGTTCTTATTTACTCGACGAACTCAACAGCCAGATCCATCCGCTGTCAGATGTCTATGAACTCATAGATAAAAGCATAGTAGAAGATCCTCCTTTCGTCATCAAAGAGGGCGGGCTTATCAAGCAGGGTTTTTCTGCAGAGCTGGATGAACTCAAAGCGTCTATAAAAGATGCTCAGGAATGGATAGCCGGTCTTGAAGGCAGCGAACGAGAAAGGACCGGTATCAAGAACTTAAAAGTAGGATACAACAAGGTATTCGGATATTATCTGGAAGTGACCAGATCTTATTACGATCTCATACCTGATAATTATATAAGAAAACAGACATTAGTTAATTGCGAGCGTTTCATCACACCTGAACTGAAAGAAACTGAACGACTCGTTCTCAATGCTGAGAGCAAGATCAATCAGATGGAATACGAGCTGTTCACTGAGATCAGGGAGACTCTGCAGCAATATATCAGAGAAATACAGGAAACATCGAAGTCGATCGCATCTCTCGATGTACTCACATCATTTGCTGAAGTGAGCGAGAAAAACGATTATACTAAGCCTGATGTAGATGACAGCGAAGCCATAACTATAGTTAAGGGCAGACATCCTGTGATCGAACAGACTATCAGAGACGGTATCTTCGTCAGCAACGATACTTATCTCAATAAGACTGATCAGAGCCTGCTTCTCATAACCGGTCCTAACATGTCCGGTAAGTCGACATACATGAGACAGACTGCTCTCATAGTCCTGATGGCTCAGGCAGGGTGCTTCGTGCCCGCAGAAAGTGCTCATATTGGAGTATGCGATAGGATATTTACAAGAATAGGGGCTTCTGATAATCTGGCTCAGGGTCAGAGTACATTCTTTGTAGAAATGAGCGAGCTGTCATATATCCTTAATACAGCAACAGAGAGAAGTCTTGTTATCCTCGATGAGATAGGAAGAGGCACAAGCACATTTGACGGTATGAGTATTGCTCGTTCAGTTGTTGAGTATATTGCTGATAAAAAGAAAATTGGTGCAAAAACTCTTTTTGCAACGCATTATCACGAATTGTCCGAACTTGAAGGCATAGTTGATGGTGTTAAAAACTATAATATCGCAGTTAAAAAACGCGGTGATGATATTACATTCCTTCGTCGTATTGTCCGTGGCGGTGCAGATGGCTCATATGGTATTGAGGTTGCAAAGCTTGCAGGTGTGCCTGACAATGTAATTAAAAGAGCAAAAGCAATTCTCAAAACACTTGAAGATAATGATTTAATGAAGCCTAAAATGGTAACGGATATCCCAGAAGAAAAAGAACCTGAAATCCAGATGTCTTTTGAATCAAATTCAAGAGAATATATTATGGACAGACTCCGTACAGTGGATATTAACACCTTAACCCCAATCGAAGCAATGGGATTACTTTATGAATTAACAGATAAAGCAAAGAACTGAAAAACGCAAAGTGTAAAATGCAAAATGCAAAATTGTAGGTAATAAATTTAGGGGACGATGCCCACATCGTCCCACAAAAATGGTGAAACCAAAATGAAAAAATACGAAATAAACGATACTGACAATAAACTGATTGAAATCGGTTTAGAAGTATTAAAAGACAATTTTGATGACGGTATTTATAACCATACTGTCGGCTGTGCAATCCTTTGTAAAAACGGCAACATTTATAAAGGTGTAAATTGTGACGGCTTACACGGTTCGTGTGCTGAATACATAACAATGGGAATTGCCATTTCAGCAGGTGAACGCGATTTCGATACAATCGTAGCAGTTCACGAAAAACACTCCAACGGTGTCATATCACCTTGTGGAAATTGCAGACAAATGTTGCTTTCATATTGCCCCGATATAAAAGTAATCGTTAACGACGAAAATGGAAATCTTATAAAAGTAAAAGCAAGAGATTTGTTACCTTTTGCTTGGCAACCGTCAACTTATTAGAATATAATTTTGCATTTTGAACTTTGCATTATGCATTTTGAAAGGTGGTGCTGACCAATGGCAAAAATAAATAAACTCCCAAAACATATGGCTGATTTAATTGCAGCGGGTGAGGTGGTTGAACGCCCTGCATCCGTTGTTAAAGAACTTATGGAAAATGCCGTTGATGCCGGTGCTACCTCCATAACAGTTGAAATACAGCACGGTGGAATTTCATATATCCGTGTTACTGATGATGGTTGTGGCATTGAAAGAGATGATGTTAAAACTGCATTCGTAAGTCATGCCACAAGTAAAATCAAAACTGCCGATGATTTGAATACTATTATGACTCTTGGTTTCCGTGGAGAAGCTTTACCTTCTATTGCAGCAGTTTCAAAGGTGAATATGATTACCAAAACTGCCGACGAAGAAATGGGAACAAGCCTTATCATTGAGGGTGGAATGATAACTGATTTTTCCGACGCAGGTTGTGCAGTTGGTACAACTATGATTGTCCGTGAACTTTTTTATAACACTCCAGCTCGAATGAAATTCCTTAAAAAGGATGTAAGTGAGGGGACTTTTGTTGCAGCTGCAGTGGAAAAACTTGCACTTTCACATCCTGAAATCAGTATCCGTTTTATCCGTGATGGAAAACAAGTATTCACAACTAATGGTGACGGAAACTTACAGAATGTTTGTTTCTCAGCATTCGGCAAAGATTTTTCAAATGGACTTTTGAATGTTGATGCATCCGTTGGTAATGTGTCAGTTAGTGGTCTTGTAACACCACCATTTAATTGCCGTGGCTCCCGTGGTATGCAGTACTTCTTTGTAAATGGGAGAAGTGTAAAAAATACAACAATTATGGCAGCCTTTGAAAATGCCTATAAAAACAGTGTGATGGTCGGCAAATTCCCTGGTGGTGTATTGTTTATTGAGTTACCACCTGAACTTGTTGATGTAAATGTGCATCCGTCAAAAATTGAAGTTCGTTTTTCTGATGAAAGAGCAATTTTTGATGCAGTTTACCACGCTGTTAAATCTGCACTAAGTGAAAATACAGCAGTAAAACAAGCAAAATTACCTGAAAAGAAAACGACTTTCAATGACTTTATCGCAAAACCCCAACAGGATTATAAACAGACAACATTTCAGGAAAATATTGCATTTACAGAAAAAGTATTAAAGTCACTTTCCGAAACACCATTATTTGTTAATGATGTTAAAACTGAGTATGTTGTAGATGTTGATGATGACCCATTTGATATTCAATTTCCAATTTCAAAACCTGTACAAAAGATAGAAGTTGAGCCAGATTTAACATCAAAAGCAGAAAAAATCAAACCCGAAAATGAAATCCGTCTTATAGGTGAAGTGTATAAGACTTACATATTCATTGAATTAAGTGGAAAACTTTGTGTTATCGATAAACATGCTGCTCATGAGAGAATTTTGTTTAACAAACTGAAAAATGAAGCACAGAATAGTGGCAATCAGATGCTTTTAATGCCTGTTACCGTAACACTTGGTAAAGAAGAATATATAGCAGTAACTGAAAACATTGAAACAATCGTAAAAGCAGGGTTTGATATAGAAGATTTTGGGAATGGTACAGTGATTGTCCGTAGTTGTCCTATCGACCTTGATAATCAGGAAATAGCACCACTTATTGATGAAATTGCTCAGCATCTTATAAAAAATCGACGTGATATTACCAATGAACATCTTGAATGGATTTATCACAATGTTGCTTGCAGAAGTGCAATAAAAGCAGGGGATAAAAGTTCAGATATTGAACTTTTAGCACTTGCAAAACAGGTCGTAAATGACAATGATGTCCGTTTCTGTCCTCATGGAAGACCTGTTATGATAGAAATTTCAAAACACGAATTAGAAAAACAGTTTGGTAGAGTATAATATGAAAAAGATTCCTGTAATCGCAGTTATTGGTCCAACAGCTTCCGGAAAAACAGCTTTGTCAATAGAAATTGCAAAGTATTTTAACGGACAAGTTGTGTCAGCTGACTCAATGCAGATTTACGAAAAAATGAATATTGCAACAGCTAAGCCAACTGATGATGAAATGCAGGGGATACCTCACCATTTAATCGGTTTTCAACCTATAGATAAAAAGTTTAGTGTAGCTGAATATGTAACTCTTGCAAAAGATTGTATTGAAAAGATTTATAGAGAAGATAGTCTTCCTATAATTGCAGGCGGTACAGGCCTTTATGTTGATTCTCTTCTTCAAAATATTCAGTTTTCAAAAGAAGAGAGTAATCTCGAATTAAGAAATGAATTAACTGAAATGTTTGATGAAAAAGGTGCAGAGTATATGCTTAATTGGCTCAGAGAAGTCGACCCACAAACAGCCGAAAAGCTCCACCTTAACGACAAGAGCAGAATTATTCGTGCACTTGAAATATATAATGCTACCGGTAAAACAATGACTGAACAAAAAATTCTCTCACGTGAAGAAGAATCACCTTATGAAGTACTTTACATTGGTATCAATTATCGTGACAGAAATATACTTTACGATAGAATTAACCGTCGAGTTGACATTATGGTTGAAGCTGGTCTTATAGAAGAGGCAAAAGACTTTTATAATATTGACCCCGAAAAAACTGCTTGTCAAGCAATCGGTTATAAAGAATTAGCACCGTATTTTAATGGTGAAAAAAGTCTTGAAGATTGCTTGGAAGGTTTGAAAATAGAAACAAGACATTATGCGAAACGTCAATTAACATGGTTTCGTAAAAATGAAAATATTAATTGGTTTTATCCTGATGATTACGATAATACAACAGAAATGTATTCTGCAGTGTATACAATGATAATTGAATTCTTAAAGGAGGTACATTGATAATGAAATTTAATCTTAATAAGAATCAGACAAAGAATATTTTCTTTTCAATTGTCGGTGTGCTGATTATTTTATACTTTGTTTATCAGATTGTTCAAATGAACACAAATCCATATAAGACAGAAATTGCTTTGGAAAGACCTGTTCAAAACAAAATTACTACACAGGCATTCATTGTCCGTGATGAAACTTATATTACTGCAACAAATACTGATGGAACAATTGTTTCGATAGCAGAAGATGGTAAACGAGTTTCAAGTGGTGATGATGTTGCCGTTGTTTTTCAGGATGAGGGTAGTGCAGCAACTTATGTTCGTATCAATGAACTTAAAAAGGAAATTGATTATTATAAACAACTTAATAATCGTGTTGGTTTAGGTGTAAATGCACCATCATCATACAATAAACTTATTGATGATGCTTGCATTTCCTTCATTTCAGCAACTCGTGAAAAAATTGGTAGTGACTTTGACGATGCACTAACGGATTTAAGAGATGCTATTACAACACGTCAACTTGCTGTTGGTGAAAAAGTTTCTGCTGAAGTAAAACTTGCCGAATTAGAAGCTGAACTTGTATCACTCAATCAAAATGCAGTTAATTATTCAACTATTACATCACCAAATTCAGGTTATTATATCGGTTCCGTTGATGGTTATGAAAAATCATTAAGTTATTCCGATGTGATGAATGTTGATTGTAATACGATTTCATCTTTGCTTGTATCACCACCGGACACAACACCTGCAAATATAATGGGAAAACTTGTTGATAATTTCGACTGGTATTTTCTTTGCAATGTTCCCTATGACGAATCAGGTAAAATTGATGTTGGTTCAACAGTTAAGGTTAATGTTCCAAATACAACTGTGGGAACATTAAAATGTACTGTCGTTATGAAGGGTAATAAAGATGGAGATAATGTTGCAGTTGTTTTAAAATGTAATATCATGAATCGTGATGTTGCAAATTTGAGAATCCATGAAATTGAAATTGTTACAGAAGACTATGTTGGAATAAAGATTCAGAATACTGCAATTCGTGAGATTGACGGACAAAAAGTAGTTTATGTTAAGAGTGGTAATATAATTCAGTCCAAAAAGATTAACATTATTTATTCCACAGAGGACTTTTCTGTTATAGAGATTGTCAATGACTCATCGTATGTTAAACAGTACGATACAATTATTATAGAAGGGGTTGATTTAAGTGATGGAAAAGTCGTATCTTGAACAGCGCAAGGCTGATATTGAATATAACCTTGATGTCATAAATGAAAAAATTGCTGAAAGTGCAATAAAAAGTGGTAGAAATCCATCCGATGTCCGTTTAATGGCTGTAACTAAAACTGTTGACCCTATTTTTATAAATTATGCTTTGGATTATGGAGTAAATCTTATTGGTGAAAACCGTGTTCAGGAAATGTTGAGAAAAAAGCCTGAATTACATCTTAATAATGTTGAAAAACATCTTATAGGTCATCTTCAGACCAATAAAGCAGGACAGATTGTTGGCGAAGTTGATATGATACAATCTGTTGACTCTTTAAAAATAGCAAAAGAAATTGGAAAACAGTCAGTAAAAAAAGGAATAGTAACTGACGTTTTGCTTGAAATTAATATTGGTGCAGAGGAGAGCAAAACAGGATTTCTTACAAGTGAGTTTTATGAAACTGTTTATGAAATTTCAGAAATTAAGGGAATTCGTATAAATGGACTTATGACAATACCCCCAATTTGCGAAGAAAACACAATTCTTTGTAAATTTTTTGAAAATATATACAATATCTATGTTGACATTAAGGAGAAAAAGTTAGATAATATACCTATGAATATTCTCTCGATGGGTATGTCGGGCGATTATGAACAAGCAATTTTAAATGGTTCCAATCTTGTACGAATAGGTTCTTCAATTTTTGGACCAAGAATATATTAATGGGAGGATTATACTATGAGTTTTTTAGACAAAATTAAAAACATTGTAAATGTAGATGAGGATGGATATTATCCAGATGATGATATTGATACAGGAGCATTTATTAGTTCAGACAGCAGTTATGATGAAGCTGAAGAAAAAGTAGTAAAGCCACAGCGTCGAGCAGTTCGTAATGCTGATGATAGCAAGGTTGTTAATATTCATACTACAGCACAGCTTCAGGTCGTTCTCGCAAAACCAGAAAAGTTTGAAGAGGTTCGTGGCATTGCTGATAATCTTAACGAAAAAAGAACTGTTGTTTTAAACCTTGAATCTGTAAGTAAAGAAGTTGCCCGTCGTCTTATCGACTTCCTTACAGGTGTTGCTTATGCTAATAACGGACAGATTAAACGTGTTGCAAACAGCACATTCATCATCACTCCATACAATGTCGATGTTATGGGTGATTTGTTGGATGAGCTTGAAAACAATGGAATGTTCTTTTAACTGATTTCATATTTTATAAAATAGAATGGCCCTTGGGCAGAATGGGAAGGATATAAATGCTTACACCTGATAGAATTAAAGAAAAAGTTTTTCCAACAACAGGACGTGGTTCATATCGTTCAGAAGATGTTGATAAGTTTATGAGCGAAGTTGCTGCATCTTATGAACAGATGTTCAAAGAGAATGGGGATTTGGTAAGAAAAATCAGCATTCTTGCAAAGAAAGTTGAAGAATACAGAGCTGATGAAGAAAGCCTCAAGATGGCTCTTCTTAATGCACAGAAACTTGCTGATAGAATTGTTGCAGAAGCAAAGGAAACAGCAGCTAATGAGGTTGCATCAGTTAAAGGTGAAACTGACAAACTTCGTGCTGATGCAGTTGCAGACGCACAGGCTCTGGAAACAAATGCAAAGAATGAATCAGAAGCTATGATTGCAAATGCAAAGGCTGAGGCTGATAGAATTCTAGCTGATGCTAATCGTGAGGCAAATGAGATTCTCGGAAATATTAACCGTAAAGTAACTCATGAAAGTCTTGTATATGAAATGATTCAGAAAGAAGCTTCTGAATTTAAGTCAAAGCTTATTGCAATGTATAGAGAGCATATCACTCTCATTAATGACCTTCCAGAAATAGTTGATGAGCAGCTTGACGCTGAGGAAGCAGCAAAAACTGAAGAAACAACTGAAGCACCAGTTGAACCAACATTTGAAGAAATTGTTGTTGAAGACAACGTTGAAGCAGCAGAAGATGTTGAAGAATCAGAAGAAATTGCAGAAGAGAATGACGATGTTGCTATTGATGAAGACGCAGAATCATTTGTTGTAGTTGATGAAGAACCTGAAGCGGATGAAGAAATTGTTGTAGGCGATATCGTTGCTGATGAAGATGTTGAAGACTATGAGCCTATCAGTGATGAGGTTTTCAAAAATTTTGAACCTGCTGAAAATGATAAAGAGGTTTATGCAGAGAAAAAGTCATTTAAGATTGATTTAAGTAAAATCGATTATGCTGACGATGATGATTATATTCCTGCTCCAGCAAATTCGTTGTTTGAAAATGTTGGTGAGCTTGATGAAACAGACGATGATTCAAATGATGATTCTCATATGTCATTTAAGGGATTCTTCAAAAAGAAATAAAATAGACGAGGTTTTTTAATGCTTCAAGTAATAACATTAGTATCTGTTGCCTTTCTAGTTGCAGTAGACCAAATTATAAAATTACTTGTACTTAAACATCTCAAGCCGATAGGCAGCCTTCCATTAGTTGACGGGATTGTTCAGTTGAATTATGCCGAAAACACAGGGGCTGCTTTTGGTTCATTTAGTGCACATACAGATTTGTTATCAATTTTTACATTTTTATTGATTATTATTGGTTTGCTGTATTTGTTTATTAAAAAACGTAAGTTAGATGTTGAGTATGTATGCATAGCACTTATAATTGCAGGTGGACTCGGTAATCTTATTGACCGAGTTTTCCGTGGATTTGTGGTTGACTATATAGAACCATTATTTATAAATTTTGCTATATTTAACTTTGCAGATATTCTTGTTACATGTAGCTCGATTTTCCTTGTAATATGGCTTATTTATGAGATTTATCGAGAGGGAAAAGAAAAGGAACAAAAGTAATGAGTGATATTATAATTGACGTTCCTCAGGAGTATGAGGGGGAGAGAATAGATAAGTTTTTATCCGTTCTTTTAGAAAACTCTTCTCGTAATGCAATACAGAAACTTATTGAGGATTGCAAAGTGCTTGCTAATGGCAATACTGTCAATAAAAAATACAAAGTTAAGACAGATGATGAAATTGTAATACTTCCAAGTGAACTTAAATCTCTTGATGCAGAGCCTGAAAGTATTCCACTTGATATTGTTTATGAAGATGATGATTTACTTGTTGTTAATAAGCCGAGAGGAATGGTAGTTCATCCTGCGCCTGGCAATTATAGTGGTACTCTTGTCAATGCTTTGTTGTTTCACTGCAAGGACTCGTTATCGGGGATTAACGGCATATTAAGACCAGGTATTGTTCATAGAATTGATAAAGACACAAGTGGTTTGTTGATTGTCGCTAAAAATGACACAGCACATATTGGACTTGCAGAGCAGATTAAGGAACATAGTTTTACTCGAGAGTATAATGCGGTAATTATTGGTCATTTGAAAGATAATGAGGGTACGGTTAATGCTCCAATAGGTAGAAACCCTAAAGACCGTAAAAAAATGTGTGTAACTTATCAAAATTCAAAAAATGCTGTTACACATTATTCTGTTATCAACGATTATGATGGTTATTCGCATATTTCATTGAAACTTGAAACAGGTAGAACACATCAAATTCGTGTTCATATGGCTCATTTAGGTCATCCTGTTGCAGGAGATGCAGTGTATGGCAATGATAAAAAAAGTGCTTATCTTAATGGTCAGTGCTTACATGCTATAAAAATTGGTTTTATTCATCCAAGAACAAAAGAATACCTTGAATTTACATCGGATTTACCTGAATACTTCAAGGATTTTTTAAAAAGGCTTAAAAGCACCTGAGGAGGTGTTGTGACATGGAAAACAAAGATTTGTCGAATTGGCTCGTTGTGTCTGATATCGACGGAACTTTGAATAATAAGTTCAGACAGCTACCCAAAAGAAATTATGAAGCAATTTGTCGTTTCGTAAAAGAATGTAATGGACACTTCACATTGGCATCGGGCAGAAATGTTGAATCAATGCGTAAACATTACGAACGATTACCCATAAAAGGAACTCCTGCCGTTATTCTCAATGGAGCAGGCGTTTATGACTATTCCGAAGAAAAAATGCTTCATTTTGACGCAATCAATGACAATGCTATTGATTTGGTATTTGAAATATATAAGCGATTTCCATCCGTAGAAATTGAGGTCTTGACGGATAAAATGATATATACTCTTAATTCAAAGGTTTTTGCTCGTGTAATGGTTAGAGCCGACAAATTGCATTACAAGAATTGTAAGCATCCTAATGAAATACCACGAGAGAATTGGGGAAAAGTAATTTTCCTTGGTATGCCTGATTTGATTAAGAGAATAAGAAAATATGTTGATTCTCTTGATTGTACAAGTGCAAACTTTATGTCAAGTTCAATTTCATCCTTTGAAATGCTTAATGAAGGTGTACATAAAGGCTCTGCTCTTATGAAAATTGCAGAAATGTATAACATTGAGCAGAAACATACAGCAGCTATCGGTGATTATTTTAATGATTACGATATGCTCAAAACAGTTGGACTTCCTGCATGTTGTGGACAAGCGCCAAAGGCAATGCATAAAATTGCAAAGTTTCATGCATGCCATTGTAACAATGGTGCTGTCGCTGACTTGCTCGAATATATAATGAATGATTACAAAGAATAAAAAATAGGGGGAGTAAAAATGAATGCTTCTTTGAAAAAGGAACTAGAAATTTTTGCAACAAAAGAAAGACTTCTCTTGTTAGAGGGTATTTTCAATGCTAAGGCTGGTCATCCTGGTGGCTCACTTTCAATTGCTGAACTTATGGCATATCTCTACAATGTAGAGATGAAGGTTGATGCATCAAATCCAAAATGGGAAGACCGTGACAGATTTGTTCTTTCAAAAGGACATGCAGCACCTGCTCTTTATGCAACACTTGCACTTAAAGGCTTTTTTCCAACAGAAGATATGAAAACCCTTCGTAAATCTGATTCTTATCTTCAGGGACATCCAAGTATGAAATGTGTTCCTGGTGTTGATATGAGTACAGGTTCGCTTGGTCAGGGTATTTCTGCAGCTGTTGGTATGGCTCTTGCAGCAAAGCTTGATAACAAGGATTTCAGAGTATATACAATTCTTGGTGATGGTGAAATCGAAGAAGGTCAGGTTTGGGAAGCAGCAATGTTTGCAAATGCAAAGAAACTTGATAATCTTGTTGTAGTTGTTGACAATAATAATCTTCAGATTGATGGTACAATTGAAGAAGTTAACTCACCATATCCAATTCCTGAAAAATTCACAGCTTTTGGTTTCAATACAATTGAAATCGATGGTAATAATTTTGATGAAATTGAAAGTGCATTTGAGGCTGCAAAGGCTTGTAAGGGCAAACCTACTGCAATCGTAGCAAAAACAGTTAAAGGCAAAGGCGTTTCCTATATGGAAAACCAGGTTAACTGGCATGGTGCAGCTCCAAATGAAGAACTTTACAATCAGGCAGTAGCTGAACTTACTGCAAAGCTTAATGAATTGGAGGGTGTATAAAATGAGCGAAGTAATTAAAACAGCAACTCGTGATGCTTACGGTAAAGCACTTGTTGAATTAGGTAATACAGACGCTAAAATTCTTGTTCTTGATGCAGACTTAGCTGCTGCAACAAAAACTGGTATGTTCAAAAAAGAACACCCTGAAAAATTCATTGACTGTGGTATCGCAGAAGGCAATATGATGGGTGTTGCTGCTGGTCTTGCAAGTGCAGGATACACGGTATTTGCTTCATCATTTGCAATGTTCGCAGCAGGTCGTGCTTTTGAGCAGGTTAGAAACTCAATTAGCTATACAAATCTCAATGTTAAAATCGGTGCAACTCATGCAGGTATCTCTGTTGGTGAAGATGGTGCAAGCCATCAATGTTGTGAAGATATTGGCCTTATGAGAACAATTCCAAACATGGTTATTCTCAATCCTGCTGATGATGTTGAGGCAAGACTTTGCGTTATGGCTGCAGCAAAGCATGAAGGACCTGTTTATATGCGATTTGGTCGTCTTGCAGTGCCAAGAGTATTTGATGAAAACTATAAGTTTGAAATAGGTAAAGGCTCTGTTCTTAAAGAAGGCGACGACGTAACAATCATTGCTACAGGTCTTATGGTTAACGAAGCTCTTATGGCTTATGAAACACTTAAAGAAGAAGGTATCAATGCAAGAGTTGTTAATATGGCAACAATTAAGCCTATTGATCGTGAACTTGTAATAGAATCTGCAAAGAAGACAGGTGTTATCGTTACAGCAGAAGAGCACAATATTATCGGTGGTCTTGGCTCAGCAGTTGCTGAGGTTGTTTGCGAAACAGTCCCTGTTCCGGTACTTCGTGTAGGTGTTGAAGATACATTTGGTAAATCAGGTCCTGCAGTTCAGCTTCTTCATGAGTTTGGACTTGATGCAGCAAATATCGTTGCAAAATGCAAAGCAGCAGTAGAACTCAAAAAATAATTAATTATAAAACATAAACAAACTCCCACAAGATTAAATGTGGGAGTTTGTTTATTTAGTTTTCAATTCGTAATCTTTTTTCAACAATTCCTCAACCAATGTTTTGTTATCCGTGATTTCTTTGTTAAACCAGATTCCACCGGTGCCTAAATCTTCAATTTCGTGGTAATCTGAACCTGATGTGACCAAAAGGTCGAATTTCTTTGCCCATATTTCTGCAATATCATTATGAGAATCGTGTCTTGGGTTACCATTATAAATTTCAACTCCGTCAAGGAATTGTGTATCAGTTACTTTCATACCAAATCTGAATGGATGTGCCTGATAAACAAGGAATTCGTTCTGTTGACATAATTCATAGAATTTTTTGATGTTAAGATTTAGTAATTCAGGTGTGTTGTAAAGGAATTCTTCCGTAAGACCATAAACGAGATAATCGTTGTTGCCTTCACTTGTTCGAAAACGAATCTCCATACCTAAAAGAACAGGTATTCTTCCGTCAGCAGTTTTAACGGCTTCTTTATAACCACGTAAGAAAAAATCCACTTTTTTCTTCCAAGGTAATAATTCACGACCATATTTCATGTAAGTTGACGGGCTTAAATGGTCAGTAACTACAATTCCGTCATAATTTGCTTCAATATATTTTTCAACAGCATCTTTTGCTTTCACGTTTGCACAGTTACTGGTGTTTTTTGTGTGAAAATGCATTTCGTATAAGTATTTTTTCAAAACAATTCCTCAATTCACTTATTATTGTTATCATTATATACTCTTTTACCCATAAAGTCGATAATTTTTTGCAATTTTACAGTATTTTATATTTGAAAAAATATATGTTTTGTATTATTATATACATTAGGTTTTTAATGGAGGTTTCATTATGAGTTGTAATTGTAATAATGCTAATGATTTTGCACTTCTTGAACCTTGTTTGCAGAAATATGCAACGGTTCCTGGAAGTCTTATAACCATTTTACAGAATGCACAGGATATTTATGGCTATTTACCAGTTGACGTTATTCTACATATTTCTCAAAGAACAGGTATAAAGGTAACTAAAATTATGGGTGTGGCAACTTTCTATTCACAGTTCAGATTACAGCCTGTGGGCAAATACCTTATTATGCTGTGTCAGGGTACAGCTTGTCATGTTAATGGCTCATTACAGATTGAAAAAGTAGTAAATGAATACTTGGGTATTAAAGATGGTGAAACAACAGAAGATGGCCTTTTTACCCTTAAAAATGTTGCTTGTCTTGGTTGTTGCAGTCTGTCGCCAGTTATGATGATTAATGACGATACTTATGGCTCATTAACTCCTGAAAAAGCAGTGTCAATATTTAAGGAATTACAAGAAAAAGCAGGGGAGGAAGAATAATGAAAATTGCAGTTGGTCAGGGCAGTTGCGGTATTGCAGCAGGTGCACAAAAAGCCTATGATATATTGATTTCATCCCTTGATTTAAATAATAATCAGCTTACTGTTACTGGTTGTATCGGTATGTGTTATCTGGAGCCTATTGTTGATGTTTATGCTGATGATGGGCTTCACAGATTTGTAAAGGTAACAGATGAAATTGCAGAGAAAATAGCAGTTGCAGTTAATAATGAAGATTTATCATCTGTAAAAGAGTATGAAATCTCTGACGATGATAAACAGTTTTTAGATAAGCAGACAAGAATTGCTCTCCGTCATTGTGGTGTGATTAACCCTGAAATCATTGAAGATTATACAAATGACGATGGATATAAGGCTCTCAACAAAGTATTAACAACTATGTCACCTGAAGATGTAATTGAAGAAATCAAGACTTCAGGTCTTGCAGGTCGTGGTGGTGCAGGTTTTCCAACTTGGTTTAAGTGGAATGCTGCTCGTCAGTCCGTTGGTGAAAAGAAATACCTTATTTGTAATGCTGACGAAGGTGACCCAGGCGCATTTATGGATAGAGCCGTTATTGAAGGTGACCCACACAATCTTATTGAAGGTATGCTAATTGGTGCTTATGCTATCGGTGCAAGTGAAGCAATCGTTTATGTTCGTGCTGAATACCCACTTGCAATCAAAAGACTTCAAAATGCTATTGACCAAGCTAAAGCAAAAGGCTTTATTGGTAAGAATATTATGGACACAGACTTCTCTTGCGATTTCAGAATTAAAGCAGGTGCTGGTGCATTTGTTTGTGGTGAGGAAACTGCACTTATTGAATCTCTTGAGGGTTCTCGTGGTATGCCAAGACTTAAACCACCATTTCCTGCACAGTCAGGATATTGGCATAAACCATCGAATATCAATAATGTTGAAACCTTTGCAAATGTAAGTTGGATTATACTTAATGGTGGTAATGCTTTCTCATCGATGGGTACAGAAAATAGCAAAGGTACAAAGGTATTTGCTCTTACTGGTAAAATCAAGCGCGGTGGACTTGTTGAAATTCCAATGGGTAAAACTCTTCGTGATGTTATTTTTGATATCGGTGGAGGAATTAAGAATAATAAGAATTTCAAGGCTGTACAGATGGGTGGACCATCAGGTGGTTGTATTCCTGCAGAACTGCTTGATACAGTAATTGACTATAAAGCACTTTCAGCAACTGGTGCAATTATGGGTTCAGGTGGTATGGTTGTTATGGATGACAGCACTTGTATGGTAGAAATGGCTCGTTTCTTCCTTGACTTTACTGCTAAAGAATCCTGTGGCAAATGTGTTCATTGTCGTCTTGGAACAAAGAGAATGCTCGAAATCCTTACTCGTATTACAGAGGGTAATGGTAAGGAAGAAGATGTTGAGCTTTTAGAAGAACTTTGTCTTGCTATTAAAGATGGTGCACTTTGTGGTCTTGGTCAGACTGCACCAAACCCTGTACTTACAACACTTAAATACTTTAAGAACGAATATGTTGAGCATATCTCCCAAAAGAAATGTGCTGCACACGAATGTACAAATCTTCTTCGTTATGAAATTAATGTTGAAGCTTGTAAAGGTTGTACATTATGTGCTAAAAAATGTCCTGTTTCAGCAATCAGTGGAACAGTTAAAAATGCTCATGTTATTGATATGAATAAATGTATCAAATGTGGCAACTGCGTATCAGTTTGTCGTTTTAATGCTGTGGAGGTGAAATAATTGAGTATCACATTAACTATAGATGGTAAAAAAATAATAACTGAAGAAGGTTCTACAATACTCAATGTCGCTACACAGAATGGTATTAAGATTCCTAATCTCTGTTATGATGGCAGAGTTGAACTTTATGGTGCTTGTGGACTTTGTACAGTTGAGGTTGAGGGTATTCCAAAGCTTCTTCGTGCTTGTTCAACTAAAGTAAGTGATGGTATGGTAGTACATACTCAGACGGAAAGAGTAAAAGCATCAAGAAAGGTTGCTCTTGAACTTCTTCTATCTGACCATACAGGTGACTGTGTTGCACCATGTAGTAAGGCTTGTCCTGCAGGTACAGACTGTCAGGGATATGTTGGACTTATTGCAAATGGCGAATACAAAGAGGCGGTAAAACTCATAAAAGAGAAATTGCCACTTCCTGCATCAATCGGCAGAATTTGCCCACATCCTTGTGAGAAAAATTGTCGCAGACAGTATGTTGACGAACCTATCTCAATAGCTTTTCTTAAGGGCTTTGTGGGAGATATGGATTTATTAGGTGATACATTTATTCCTGAAATTGAGCCTGACACAAATAAAACTGTTGCAATTATAGGTGGTGGTCCTGCTGGTCTTACTGCTGCGTATTTCCTTCGTAAACAAGGTCATAATGTAACGATTTTTGAACAGATGCCAAAAATGGGTGGTATGCTTCGTTATGGTATCCCTGAATATCGTCTTCCAAAAGCAGTTTTAGATAAAGAAATTAAACTTATTGAAGATATGGGTGTTACACTCAAGAATAATGTGAATATAGGTAAAGACATTTCATTTGAGCAAATCAAAAACGATTTTGACGCTACACTTGTTGCAATCGGTGCTTGGAATAGCAGTAAAATGCGAGTTAGAGGTGAAGACCTTGACGGTGTATGGGGTGGTATTGATTTTCTTCGTGAAGTAGCCCTTGGAAACAAGCCTGAAATCGGCAAAAATGTAGCTGTTTGTGGTGGTGGTAATACTGCAATGGATGCTTGTCGAGTTGCAGTTCGCCTTGGTGCAGAAAATGTATATGTTATTTACCGTCGAACAAAGGACGAAATGCCTGCTGACCCTCAGGAAATCCTTGAATCAGAGGAAGAAGGTGTTATCTATAAATACCTTACTAACCCTATTGAATTTACAGGTATAAATGGTAAGCTCAATGGTGTAATCTTGCAGAAAATGGAGCTTGGAGAGCCTGACGAAAGTGGCAGAAGAAGACCTGTTGCAATTGAGGGCGAAACTGAAGAAATTGAACTTGATTCTGTAATTATGGCCATCGGTCAGTATCCGAATCTTAACGGATTTGAGTCACTTGAAGCAACTCGTAAAAATACAATCTCTGCAGATGAAAGCAGATTTACAACATCAATGGATGGTGTATTCGCTGTGGGTGATGCTACAAACAAGGGTGCTGATATTGCAATCGCTGCAATTGGTGAAGCACAGAAAGCATCAGTTGTAATTGACAGATATTTAAATGGCGAAACAGTTGGTTACAAAAAGCCATATTTCGTTGAGCGTGACAGTAAATCAATAGACTATTCAAAATTCGAAAAATCTCCAAGAGCAAAAATGCCACATATGGCTCCTGCTGACAGAAAAACAAATTTCAAGGAAGTTAATTTTGGTTTCAGTGAAGAAATGGCTAAAAAAGAGGCAAATCGTTGTCTTGAATGCGGTTGCCACGACTATTTTGAATGTAAACTTATTTCTTATGCAAACGATTATGATGTTAAACCATCAAGATTTGCAGGGGAGAAGCACAACAGAAATCAGGAAAATGCAAATGATTTAATTGCAAGAAATACAGATAAATGTATTCTTTGTGGACTTTGTGTAAGAGTTTGTGAAGAGATAATGGGTAAATCTGCAATTGGACTTATTAACCGTGGTTTCAACACTCTTGTTGAGCCTGAACTCGGCAAAAATCTCAGAGAAACTGAATGTATTGCTTGTGGTCAGTGTGTTGCACTCTGTCCAACAGGTGCATTGCGCGAAAAAACTGCATTCACAAAGAGTGTTCCGGTTAAAGAGAACTCAATTAAGAGCATTTGCACAAACTGTTCAAACCTTTGTGACATTGATTATCGTTATGTCGGCTCAATAGTTACAAGAGCGTTACCAGTTAACAAAGGTATTCTCTGTAAAGGTGGTCGTTTCGGTGTGCTTAATGACAATACAGAAAATGTAATCAGTGATTTGTCAGCACTCGCAAACGGTAATCTCGCAATAGTTGTTGGTGGCAGAGTTTCTGCAGAAACATTGTTTGTTCTCAAAAAATATGCAGAAGAAAACAATGCAGAAATTTTCACAACTGCAAAAGAAACAGATGCAAATTATTATGTAATTTCAAATCTTAAAATCAGCAAATATGAAAACCTTGCAGATGATGTGAAATCAGTATTACTCGTAAATGCTGACATTGATACTGACAAAAACAAGGTATCAGTTGATTTGTCACCATATTGCGAAAATGGAACATTCTTCGATAAATATGGTAATAAGAGATTTCAGAATGCAATTTTCAGAGTTGAAAACTTTGCAGAGTATGTAAACAAAAAACTCAATATACCATATAATGACTTGACTGCTGAAGCTGAGAAAGCAATGAATGCAACCCCAACAGGCAGAGTCACAAATGAAGAAATCATTAATGCAAGTGAACTTTTCAAATAGTTTATTAAGGGACGATGCACACATCGTCTCTTGTTCTTTTGTAAATTATGTGTAAATAAACATTCATTCTATTGCTAAAAAAATATGATTATGATATTATATTCTCGGTGATTGAGTATGAGGATAACAGAAAAATTAATGGTTAAAGACCAGCTTATTTCATTTGAGGTTTTTCCTCCAAAAAATGACTCTGCATTTGACAGTATTGAGTGGTCAGTTCGCGAATTAGCAGCCTTTAATCCCGATTTTATGAGTGTTACATATGGGGCAGGTGGTGGCACAAGCCAATACACAACAAAGATTGCATCACTCATCAAAAATCGACTTGATACAACTGCGTTAGCACATCTCACTTGTGCATCGACACCAAAAGAACAGATTGACAGCATTCTCGATACTCTTAAAGATAATCATATTGATAACATTCTCGCTATGCGTGGTGATATTCCACAGGGCTATGAAAAGCCACAAGGGGAATACTACACATATGCTTGTGACCTCATAAGTCACGTCAAGGAATACGGATACTTTGATATCGGTGGTGCTTGTTATCCAGAATGTCATCCTGAATGTAATAGTTTAGAAAAGGATATTGAAAATCTTAAGAATAAAGTTGATTGTGGCATAGATTTTCTCATTACGCAGCTTTTCTATGATAACGACATCTTCTATTCATTTATGGATAAAGTTCGTAATAAAGGGGTTTCTGTTCCCGTATTTGCAGGTATAATGCCTATTACAAATATCAAACAAATTGACAGAATAATTGGCCTTTCAAGGACTAAATTACCAGATGAAGTAAAAGTATTTTTAGAAAAATATGGGGATAATCCTGAGGAACTCAAAAAAGCAGGTCTTGAATTTGCGATTAAACAAATCAATGATTTACAATCAAACGGAGTTAATGGAATTCATATTTACACGATGAATAAGCCTTATGTTGCTAGAACAGTATTAAAGGGGATTAACAGATAATTTATGTTCGGATATGTAACTGTATATAAACCTGAACTTAAAATCAAAGAGTTTGAAGCCTATAAAGGCATTTACTGTACTCTCTGCAAAGAAATGGGCAAGGAATATGGTCTTTTGTCACGTTTTTTATTAAGTTATGACGGTGCATTTTTTGTGATGTATAAAATGGCACTTTCACAAAAAGAAATAAGTGCAAAGCAGTCTCGATGTAGCTTTAACCCTGCTAAAAAGTGTATGAAGATAACTTGCGACACGGATATCTATAAATTAGCAAGTACAATTACAGTAATTCTTGCATATTTTAAATTAGTGGACAATCTTCACGATAGTAGATTTGTTAAAAGAATTCTTTTATATTTGATTTACCCATATTTTGCTTTTATTAAAAACAAAGCGAAGAAAAAATATCCCGATGTATTTAGTATTGTTGAAGATGGGATGATCTCGCAATTTGAAATTGAAAATTCAGATAACCCATCAATTGATTTATCTGCTCACAATACTGCGCATATTTTAGGTAAGCTTTTTGTAAATAACGAAGAAGATAAAGAAAAAGCTTACTTGTTTGGCTATCATTTAGGCAGAGTAGTGTACTTTTTAGATGCTTTTGACGATTATGCAGATGATATTAAAAATACATCATATAATCCATTCAAAAAATGCGAAAATCTTGTTAACGATGCATCGCAGATAATAAATCTGTCAATAGGTGAATTGGCTAATATATTGAATCAACAAGAATTATATGATTTTAAGCCGATAATTGAAAATGTAATCTATGATGGTTTGAATTTCCAATTGGAAAAGATAAAGAATAAACATGGAGGTGTAAAGAGTGAATAATCCTTATGAGTTTCTTGGTGTAAGCAGAAATGCAACAGAAAAAGATATAATGGATGCGTACAGAAAAATTGCGTATGAAATTAACCAGTCAAATCTTTCAGATAGCGAGAAAACTAACAAAATGAGAGAACTTGATTCTGCTTATGATTGCATTTTAAATGAACTTCGTGGAACATCTGCCTATACTCAAAGTAGCAATACGAACAATCAAAGCTATTATAATAATACACAGTTTGCTGATGTTCGTAATTGCATCAATACAGGTAGATTGGATGATGCTGAGACAATTTTGAATGGTGTACCATCCCAGATGCAGAATGCTGAATGGCATTACCTTAAAGGTTTGATTTTCCAACGCAGAGGTTGGCTTAATGAGGCTTTACGTCACTATAAAACAGCATCTTCCATGGAACCTGATAATTTTGAGTACGCAAATGCATATAATGCTATGAATAATAACGCTAATGGTGGTTACAGAACATCACGAAAAGGGTCTGATACTGGTGCTTGTGATGTTTGTTCAGCTCTTCTTTGTGCTGACTGCTGTTGCGAATGTTGTGGTGGGGATTTGATTCCGTGTT
This sequence comes from uncultured Clostridia bacterium, assembly GCA_937899735.1. Classification (GTDB taxonomy): domain Bacteria; phylum Bacillota; class Clostridia; order Oscillospirales; family Acutalibacteraceae; genus Fimenecus. Next base: position 23,529 of record CALBQZ010000036.1, read on the forward strand.
GTTAATATGAAGAATAGAAAATTACTTTCATTTAAAGTTGCGCTTGGTGGTGTAATTGCAGCATTGTCATTGCTACTTATGCTTGTTGCAGGTGTTACTACAAGTCTTGTTTATGCGATTCCAATGATAACCGGTGCATTTCTTATGGTTCTTGTTATTGAATTTGGGTCGGGCTTTGCTGGGCTTGAATATCTTGCAATATCAATAATTTCAATGCTTTTGTTGGGCAATAAGGAAGCGGCAATTATGTATGTTGCTTTCTTTGGATATTATCCAATTATAAAAAGTTTTATTGAAAAATATACAAGGAAAGTTTTAGGTTGGATTGTAAAATATGCCATATTTAATGTATCGATGGTTGTAGCATATTTTGTTGTTTCAAAAATTTTTATGATTACTTTTGATGATTTAGAGAGCTTTGGGAAATACGCAATGCCAGGGTTGTTGCTTGTAGGTAATGTTTTGTTTGTATTGTATGATATTATGCTAACAAGATTGGTTACTATATATATTTATAGATGGCAAAAATACATAAAAAGGATGTTTAAGTAGGATGGCGTCAAAAACTCCTGAATTACACGAAAAAATTGAGATTAAGAATGTGCATGAGGGACATAGAGAAAGACTAAGACAAAGATTTCTCAAAGATGGTCTTGAAAGTTTTGAACCACATAATGTTCTAGAATTGCTTTTATTTTTTAGTATTCCTATGAAGGATACAAATGAAGAAGCACACGCACTTATTAATACTTTTGGCTCACTTTCATCTGTTTTTGATGCAAGTTTTGATGATCTGTGCAAAGTAAAAGGCATTGGTGAGAAAACGGCAACTCTTATTAAACTTATGCCTGAACTATTTAAAAAGTATGAAGTTGATAAAGTAAACAATGAAGAAATTGTTTTAAATACATGTGAGCTTGTTGCTAAATATGTTTCAAAATATTTTAAAGGTGTAACAGGGGAACAATTATATCTTCTTTGTCTTGACTCTTCGTTAAGAGTGTTGTGTTTTGAACAGGTAAGTACCGGGGTAGTTAATGCAACGCCTATAAATAACCGTAAAATTGTTGAGTTAGCTTACAAGTATAACGCATCAAGTATTATTTTGGTTCATAATCATCCTTCAGGTGTTGTCGCACCGTCACGAGCAGATATCAATGCGACAGTATCTATGGTAGAGTTGCTTAAATCACTTGGAATGAAGCTTAATGACCATATAATAATTGGTAATGGTGATGACTTTTTCTCATTCAGAAGAAGTGATAAATGGCGCGGATTGTTTTAAAAAAGTTTGTGTTGCCTATTGACTTTTAGTTACGAATTTCATATAATATCAAAGTCAATTAAATGCCGGTGTGATGGAATTGGCAGACGTGCTGGACTCAAAATCCAGTGGTAGCGATACCGTACCGGTTCGACCCCGGTCACCGGCACCAAGAAAAAAGGCTTCTTTTGAAGTCTTTTTCTTTTTTGTGTTAAATAATTGACACAATGTGTGTTTTCTTATTGCATTTTTAAGTATCATATGATAAAATATTTCCATAATTATTGAAAGGGGAATCTATATGGATTTAAAAAAGGTAATTGATAAAAAAGACTCTGCTGCTCAATTTATGATTGATGAAATCACTCATATTTGCACTAAGTTTGAGAAAAGAGGTCCTGGCTCAAAAGGTGAACATCAAGCTTGTGAGTATATGGCTGAACAGTTGAAGGAATTAGGTTGTGAAACAACTTATGTTGATGAATTTAAAGAAAACCCTGGTTCTTTCTTTGGTTGGATATATTTCACAATTACATTTTGTTTCTTAGCACTTGCATCATATTTCTTTGTTCCTGTACTTTCAATTGTATTTATTGTTCTTGGACTTACACTTTGTGTATTACAGTTCGGTCTTTATAAGAAAACAGTTGATAAGTTCTTTAAAGAAAAAATCGGTCATAATGCGGCAGGTTTTAAAAAGCCAACAGGTGAGGTAAAGAGAAGAATTATTTTCAACGGACATCCAGATGCAGCTTGGGAGTGGCCATTCAAGTATATGTTTACATATCTTGGTTTTGACATTCATATGATGCTTTGTTTCCTTGGAGCATTCTATACACTTGGTATTGCAATAGCAAATGTAGCAGGTGTAATCCCTGAAGAACTTGTTACAAAACTTGGTCTTATTGGTCTTGTTTTTGTTCCATTCTGGTTTGGTCTTTACTTTATGTGGAATAGAAATAAGATTGTTGACGGTGCTAATGATAACCTTTCAGGTTGCTATATTGGTATTGCTATTCTCAAAGCACTTAAAGATGAAGGCATTGAACTTGAAAACACAGAAATCGGTGTTGTTCTTACTGGTTCTGAAGAAGCTGGTCTTCGTGGTGCAAAAGCATGGTGTGAAGCTCACGCTCATGAATTCAACGATGTTCCAACATTCGTTTATTCATATGATACAATTACACAACCTGAATATATGCAGGCAAACTATCGTGACCTTAATGCGACTGTTAAAGTTGATAAGGATGTTTCTGATTTATATGTTGAAGCTTGTCAGGAACTTGGAATTAAATGTGGTAAGGGTGTAGTTCCTCCACTTGGCGGTGCTACTGACTCAGCAGCATTTGCACAGGCTGGTATGCGTTCAACAGGTATTACAGCTCTTAACCATGCACTTCCTGATTTCTATCACACAAGACTTGATACTCCTGATGCACTTAACAAGACTTGTCTTGCTGATTGCTTTGCAGCAAGTGTTAAGGTTCTTGAAATGTTCGACAACGGCGCAAAACAGTAAGTTGTAATAACTTTACTCCCTTGTGAAAACAGGGGAGTATTTTTATGTTCATTTTTTGTTAAAATATCATTGAAATAAGCTTTGTGATGTGGTATAATTACTCCATTATATTATGAAAGAGGGATTTTATGAAAATCAATGACCTTTTGCATAAGGTTTATGGCACAAATCCTAATGACTCATCAAGTCTTCAACCAAAAGAAGCACTTGCTTATGGTATTGCAGGTTTTGGCCAGAACTTTGTTTGCACAATCATCGGTTCATACCTTACAATCTTCTTGACTGATGCACTTCTTTTTGGTGCTGAAGGTGTTACAATCGGTGCTCTTACAGGTTCAATGGCAGTTGCTTATTTGATGCTTGGCACTCGTATTTTTGACGCTCTCAACGACCCTATTATGGGTTCAATCGTTGATAAGACAAGAACAAAGTGGGGTAAATGTCGTCCATATCTTAAGTGGATGGCTATTCCTATTGCAATAATGACTATTACTTGTTTCTTACCTGTATTTAAGGCAAAAGCAACATCAACATTTGTTATTATCGCAATTATTTATGTTATTTGGTCAGTTGTTTACACAGTTGCTGACGTTCCATACTGGGGACTTTCAACTTGTATGACTAATGACACAGTTGTTCGTGGTAATCTTCTTACAGTTACTCGTCTTCTCTGTACGTTAGGTGCTGGTATTGTTACTGTTTTTATTCCAATTATTACAAACGGAATTACGGCAAAATATAAGTACACAGCAGAAATGCTCGACCAGATTAAGGTTGACAAAGCAACAGAAATTGCTAATCTTGTTGAAAAACAGGGTCTCACTGTTGAAGAAGCAGCAAATACTTTTGTTAATACAGTTATCAAAGGTCAGGAGATTTCAAATGCTGATACTCTTAAATGGGTATATTTTATTGCAGCAGTTGTTCTTGTTGTTGCCGCAATTCCAATGTTTTTCTATGGATTTAAGCATACAAAAGAACGCTTTACAGCTGATGATAATCCACCAAGT
>CALBQZ010000037.1 GCA_937899735.1 uncultured Clostridia bacterium
TAAGACCTTCTTTTACAAACTTGTCTGTCATAATTTATATCTCCTTCACATTAAACTTCTTTATAAGAAAAGAGAAACCTTGGTAAGTTTCTCTTTTTTAGACACAATTACTCCGCAGGGAAGAAAGCCTTGTGAATTGCACTGACTGCACGGTCAGCATCCTCAAGGTTAATAAGAACTGAAATTTTAATTTCGCTTGTTGCAATCATATCAATGTTGATATCTCTTTCATAAAGAGCTTCAAACATTTTTGAGGCGGTACCTGGGTGAGATTCCATACCAGCACCAACGATTGAGATTTTAGCAACTGATGTATCGCAGATGATGTTTTCATCTTCAATATCGAACAAATTCTTTACGCATTCAACAGTTTCGTCAGCATTACTCTTTGAAACTGTGAAAGTAATATCTTTTGTGCTTTCACGACCGATTGACTGTAAAATAATATCAACATTAATCTTGTGTTTTGCAAGAACATCAAAAAGCTTAAAAGCAACACCTGGTGTATTTGGAATTTTTGTAACTGAAATACGTGCTACATCTGTATCCTTTGTAACACCTCTGATGAGCATTTTCTCCATTTTAGTAACCTCCTTAACAATTGTACCTGGAACTCGTTTAAGGCTTGAAAGAACCTCTAATTCAACATTATACTTTTTAGCCATTTCAACTGAACGATTGTTTAACACCTGTGCACCAAGAGTTGCAAGTTCAAGCATTTCATCATAAGTGATTTCCTGAAGCTTCTTTGCATTGTCAACTTTTCTTGGGTCAGCTGTGTAAACGCCTTCAACGTCTGTGAAAATCTGGCAACGGTCAGCACGAAGAGCAGCAGCAATAGCAACGGCACTTGTGTCAGAACCACCACGGCCAAGGGTTGTAAGGTCATCATATTTATTAATTCCCTGGAAACCTGCCACAACAACAATATTATGGCGGTCGATTTCAGAACGGAGTCTGTCTGTTTTAACATTCTTTATTCTTGCTGTACCATAAGCAGAGCTTGTATTAAAACCTGCCTGCCAACCGAGAAGAGAAACTACAGGACAACCCAGCCTCTCAATAGCCATAGCAAGAAGTGCGATTGAAATCTGTTCTCCGGATGCCATAAGCATATCCATTTCTCTTTTTGATGGCTTAGAGTTGATTTCATAAGCTTTTTCAATTAAATCATCAGTTGTGTCACCCTGTGCTGATACTACAACCACAACATCATTACCTGCACGGTAAGTATCAGTAACAATCTGGGCAACATTCATAACTCTTTCGGCGTCACGAACACTTGAACCACCGAATTTCTGAACTATAAGTCCCATATATGCCTCCTAAATGGAATAAATACTATTAATAATCAGTAACTCTTATAAGAGATTTTATGCTGATTGAAGAAATGCTGTTAAGTTTTTCTGTAAGTTCACCCTCTGACATAGCAGATGTTACAAAAGCAAGTTCGTTTGACTTACATCCTGCAAATTCAAGAACCTGAACCTTGCCGATTGTAGCAACAACATCCTGTAATGCGTTTGCCTTGTCTGTAACTTCAGCGCGGATGTACAGTGGATTAACTGCTGACTTGTAGTCAACAACGTAGTTTTCTTCCGCTTCACTCCAACCGATTGGTTTCTTTCTGTCCATATTTCTTGCACAGTCAATAACGTCAGCTACAACAGCAGAAGCTGTAGGAAGTTTACCTGCACCCTTGCCATAGAAAACAACATCACCTGTTGCGTCGCCACGAACAAGAATTGCGTTGAAAACATCGTTAACAGATGCCAACTGACTTCCGTCCATTACGATTGCAGGAGAAACAATTGCAAAAATCTTACCATCATCCATTCTCTTTGCACGACCAAGAAGTTTAATCACACCACCGAATGCACCGATATACGCAACGTCATCAAGAGTGATTTTTGTAATTCCCTCTGTATAAACTGAATCAGGATAAACATGTTTGCCGAAGCAAAGAGATGCAAGAATACAAATTTTTCTGCAAGCATCGTGACCTTCAACGTCAGCAGTTGGGTCTTTTTCAGCATACCCATTATCCTGAGCAAGTTTTAAAGCATCTTCAAAACTCATATTCTTTTCAATCATCATTGTAAGAATAAAGTTTGTCGTACCGTTAAGAATACCTGCGATTTCGTCGATTTCGTTTGCTGCAAGGCACTGTGAAATAGGACGGATAATCGGAATACCGCCACCAACAGATGCCTCGAACAAGAAATTCACATTATTTTCTGCTGCAAACTGTAAAAGCTCACAACCTTTTGCTGCAACGAGCTCTTTGTTTGATGTTACAACACTCTTACCTGCTTTAAGGCAGGAAGAAACAAACTCGTAAGCAGGGTGGAGTCCACCCATTGTTTCAACAACAACTTTAACATCATCGTCATTAAGAATAATGTTAAAATCCTTTATCATTTTATCCTCGTGAGGATCTCCAGGGAAATCTCTCAAATCGAGAATGTATTTAACTTCCATTTCTTTCTGTGTGCTTCTTTTTACAATACTGTCATGGTTTTTTGTAAGCACTTCAACAACGCCTGAACCAACAGTACCGTAGCCCATTACTGCAACATACATTAAGAATTCACGTCCTTGCCTTTTATGTGATTATGTAAAAAAGGTTATAATCAAGCATTATAATATACTTTGAGATATTTTATCACAATTTTTCAATATAATAAAGGGGTAATATGATATATATTTACGAAAAATTTCAGTAATTTTTTAGAAATTTTCACATAAAATTCAAATTTTCATTGATACTTGGAGCAAAATAGTTTATTATATTAGTATATATGTTTTGATTTGGAGAATCATTTATGACAGGAATTGAAAAAAAGAAAAATTTTATAGTAAATGTTGCTTATATTGCAGTAGTACTTGCTCTTTTTTACTTATTCTTCAAGTATATTTTCGGAGCAATACTGCCAATTATCCTTGCGATAATTGTTGCATTTATTTTACAGAAACCTGTTAACTTTATCTCCAGAAAAACGCACCTGAAAAAGGGGATTGTCTCTGCAATTACAGTTCTTTTTTCTTTCGTTGCCTTTTTCTCCGTAATTGTTCTCCTTTTTATATGGTTATTCTCTGAACTTAAGGGATTTATTCATTATCTGGTAATCAGATTTGAGGATTTACCAACATTAATTTCAGAAATCGAAAAAATGATTGTAAGCTTCGTGTCAATTCTTCCTGAAAAGGTATCTGCGCCTGCAATTCATTTTATTCATGATAAAATCCAGACTCTTATGTCTGAAAAACCATCAATTTCAATGCCCGATATTGATTTTTCATTCCTTTCAACACCTCTTTTGGGTGTTTGGAATACCGCAAAACAAATCCCAACAACTCTTGTTGCAGTTGTTATAACAATTATTACAAGCTGCTTTATCACTGCTGATTTTGGCACCTTCAAGAAATTGGTTTTAGGCCTTTTCCGTGATGATACACGTGAAAAAATCGTTCGTGCAAAGAATCTTTTGCTTCCATCACTGGGCAAATATGCTAAAGCTTACGCTTTGATTATCAGTGTTACTTTTACAGAGCTTTGTATCGGGTTATTTTTATTAAAGCTTCTCGGCATTTACAATGGTGGATATATATTCATTATTGCTGGTATTACAGCGATTGTTGACATTGTTCCTGTTTTAGGTACTGGCACAATAGTTATTCCTTGGGCAGTATATAATCTTTTTTCAGGAAATATTCCTCTTGCAATAGGTCTTTTCATAATATATATCTGTATAACGGTTATTCGTCAGATTATCGAACCAAAACTCGTTGCAACACAGCTTGGAATCCCTGCATTCCTTACAATTACTTCAATGTTTATTGGCTCACAAATTTTTGGTGTTATAGGAATTTTCATTCTTCCTCTTACAATTGTTATGCTTAAACTTTTAAATGATGAGGGAATTATTCATATTTTACATTACAATGAATCTGCTGAAAAAGGAGATGAAGATAAGTGATAGATATTCATACTCATGTTCTTTACGGAATAGACGATGGCTCTCGTAATATAACTGAGTCAATCGGAATGTGTCGTGACGCTTTTGAAAATGGTTGTGACTCATTAGTTCTTACTCCACACTTTTTTGACTTTAATGTTTTACCTGCATTTATTGATGAACGTAATAAACGAGTTAAGAGTCTTAAAGACTCACTACTTGACGAAGACGTTAAGATAAATTTGTATTCTGGAGCAGAGGTTTTTCTCTCCAACAAGATTTTTGGGGCAGATAGTTTAGACGAACTTACAATAAACAACTCAAGATATTTGCTTTGTGAAATGCCACTCGGACCATTCAGGACGGACAATGTTTTGTTATGGTTTGACGAATTAATCGATAGGGGATACACTCCCATTCTTGCTCATCCTGAAAGATATGTCGTTTTGCATCAGGACTACGCACTAATTGATGCTTTGCTTGACCGTCCGATTCTTATGCAAGTGAATATTGATAGCTTAAGAGGTAGAAATGGTCCGGAGCCCCAGGATATGGCTATTGACTTTATTGAAAAAAGATATGCCCAGTTTATTGCAAGTGATGCTCATGACCCTGTTTACCGTCACACAAGACTAAATGAAAAGCTTGAAGATATAACCAGATTTATTTCACAATCAGATATTCACCGTTGTTTAGTTGAAAACCCACAAAAGATTATAAACAACATTGATATATTATAAAATATAAACCTAAAACAAATTAAGGCGTTGTGTTCAGACGAACACAGCGCCCTTTTTTATATCTTTTTTCTTCCTTATAAAACAAAACCCCCGAGGGAAATCCTCGGGGGAAAAGATTATTCTTTATTGTCGGTCAGCAAGGATTAGCCCTGCCAGCCCTCACCGTCTTCGTCACCGTAGATGACTGAGAGTGTAATTACATCTTCGATTTCGTAAACTGTTACGTCGAAATCTGGTGTTAAATATTCACGTATCATAGCTCATTAAGCTCCTTTCATTTATATAGATTTGATTTTAACAATTATTCAGATTATTTGGTGAATGCTTCGCCAAATATATCGTCATAATACTCGTCAATCAAACCACTGTAAGAAACTTCCTGAACTGCTGGATAGTAGCAGTAAACAGCATTACCATCTGCGTCTGCATATGCGATATAAGCAACAGCTAAAAGTGAGTCTTCATAGTCCTCTGCAGTCATACCTGTAACCACACATGTGAATACATAGTTAGGGCTGTCAATACTTGTACTGATGAATTTAACTTCTTTCTTTGCGTAGCCTTCAACTGTTTCGCCACCTTCAACAACCTTCTTAACATTTCCGTATGTCAAATCTACGTCGTTGCTTGCAGCTGCAAATACGAAACCGATATCTTTAATTACGCCAGGTGCTTCTGCAGCTTCACCTTCAGCAAATTTTGACTCGAAATCTGCCTTAGAAATTACAGCCATAGCACGAACATCGAAGCTTGCGAAATTACCATCAGCGTCTTTGTTGAAACGAATCTGGCCCTTAAGTGGGTTAACGATTGATGGTGATGGGAATGGTTCCTCAGCTGCACCAACTGTGATTTCGCATGTGCCATATTCATACATATTAGGAACTGAGAAACCATAGTCTGAAGCAGATGGTCCATAAAGACCACCATTATTAGCATCGTTTGAATAAGCAGAATATTGTTCGTATGCTTCTGGGTTATAACCGATTGTATATGTGCCGTATGCTGCATTTTCACTAATTTTCATAGTAACTGTGAAGAGGTCAATGCCTTCTGTTGCAGCAAAACTTGTTGCAAGGTCGTCACCAAGACCAAAAGCAATTGTTTTATCCCAATTGTAGCTATTGGCTGATGGAGCATTTTGGTCAAAATACACCTCTGACATTGATGTGTCTACACCTGCTTGAATAGCTGTAAAACCATGGTCTGCAAGTGCTCCTGTACTAGCTACTGGTTCAATTACGCTAGATGGGTATGCAATTTCATACTGACCACCAATTCGCATATCTCCTACTTCTGAAATAACTTGCTCCGAAAAAGTAATTGTTACTATATCACCTGGTGCATAAGTTGCCTTATCTGTTGAAATCATAAGTTTTACAGCAGTATCTTCTGGAAATGCTGCTATAGCACCCATTGCAAATACATTTGCAAGTATGGCAATAGTGAGAACAATACCAAGAGCTTTTTTTAATGTTTTCACTGGATTAATCCTCCTATATTTTTGATATCATCCTCGTTAACCGAGGATGATATTTATTAAATTATTGATAGTTAGCAGTAATAGTTTCCATTCTTGTTGCAAGAGCTGCTTGGTCAATATATTTACTATTACCTGCTTTTACTGCTGTTGCATCATTCAGGTTGATTGTATGCATCATAACCGGTGCAGTAACATTCTGTGCATTTGCTGCCATTCTCTGAACGGAATTTGCTGCAAATTTAGTATTACTTGCGCCTACACCTGCTTTTACTGCTGTTGCGTCGTTAAGGTTTATCAAGCCGTTACAGTCAACGTCACCAAAGATAACAACAACATATGTTGCAATTGTATTTCCGTCAGCATCTTTAAGTGTTACAGATGTACCTGTACCATAACCTGACTTACCAATTGTTCTTGCAAATTCAAGTTTTCCGCCATTTGTTGCTGCAAGATTGTTATTAAGATATGTTGTGTTTGTAAAAGTGTTCTTTGCAGTCTGTGTAAAGCCGTAAATTACACCATCATACTGTCCGCCAAATGTCTTATTTGTATCAATCTTTATACCAGCTGATGCACCTTCTGCAAGTACAAGTTCTGGTGGTGCAGCCATTTCAAAGTTTGCGATAGCTGCTTCGAGAGCTGCGTTAGAAGCGTTTACCTTAGCCTGGTTGTTCTGGTTGTCTGGACGGTCATTATCACGGTATTCATATGCTGAGTCAGCATAGAGGTTCCATGTATTTCCGTCTTCACCTGTATAGTAGTAACCAAGAGCTGAGATAAGCTGTGCATAAGCTGCCTCTGGTTCGCCTTCGTAATCTTCTGCAAGTGCCCATGTACCATCGTTTGCTTCAAGAGAAGCGAAGATAGCTTCTGCTTTTTCGATGTTTACAAGAAGGTCTGCTATGCCACCTGCTTCGATGAGAGAAGCTTCCTTAGAAAGAAGGTTCTTGTAAGCAACCATAAGGTTCCACTTAACATCATAAATTCTTGAGTTGTAGTCTGAGAAGCCTTCTGGATCGTTGCCAGCTGCTACCTTCTTAGCAATATCAAGAGCTTCTGCATAGTTAGCCCAAGATGCTTCTGTGTAATCAGCTTCAACAAGACCCTGTGCTTCAACGTGAGCGATTTCCTTTTCAAGGAAGTACAAATGTGCGGCCTTGTTATTATATGACAATGGTTCTGCGTTAGGTGCAAGGAACTGCTTGTAGAACGCAAGACGAGATATCATATCTTCAACAAGAAGTTTAGATGTTGTTGGCATCTGCCATTCGTCACGAATTCTCTGTGATTCTGCGATTGCATCAGCATCATTTTCCAATCTTGAAGCTGTGATAGCAGCTTTTTTGATTGAACTAGTTTCTGCTGCGATTACCTTATTAAGTTCTGCTTCACGGATACCTGAGTTAAGAATGTAGTACTGATCCATTACTTCTGGAGCAAGGAATGAGCGATACATCTTTTCAGCTGCATCCTTAACGTCGCTGTAGTTGAAGTATTCATAGAAGTTGTAATCCTGGAAGTTGATTTCCTTACCATTTACGAAATCGTTTTCAATTTCTGCTTCAAGAGCCTGAACATAAACTGGAATATCTGCTTCTACGTTAGCACCACTAGCTTTTGAATATACTTTAAGTGCATCATATGCCTCGTCAAGAGCGTCAGCGAGTGCCTGCTGAGCATCCACACTAAATGTTGCTGTAAATACTGCAGCGTCTGACATATGGTAAGGCATCTTAGCTGTTGTATAAGCGTTACGAAGAGCTGTGTCAAATGCTGCCCATGCATTCTGAGCTTCTGTTGTTGTGAGGTCAAAGTCTGACTCTATAACATTTGCATAGCTATCAGCTTTAGCTGTGAGTTCACTTGTATTAACAATACGGATTTCACCAAGGTCTGGTGTATTGATAGTAACCTTAACGTCACCACCATCTTGTACACCCCAGCTACCACCTTTCTTGTGGTTATGCCATACAGTAGCCAATGAACCGAGGTTATCACAAACCCAACCAGATTCCATTGCTGATGTGTCTGTATTTGCTACCCAAGCAAGAGGATTAACAGTGTTCTCTTTGGTGTCACCGTTCATCCAACCTTTTTGTTTGTCTTTAAGAGTTGCATTTTCGTTACAGCCGTGTACCCAAGTCTGGTTAGCTGTTACGTAAGTTGGGTTGTTAGAAATTGTATTACTGTAAACCCATTGAGAATAATCTTCTTTTGAAGTGTTTGTAAACTTAATTGTGAAGTTTTCAACAATATCCTTTACACTTGCACCATACTTAATAGCATTGAATGCTTCTCGTTGAACACGAACTGCATCCACTTTTGAAATGGCCGTATTATTAACCTGGTAGCCATCTGTGTGAGCTGCTACTTCATAGTTGTAATCAGTCTTATTACTGATGTACATATATGTCTGCATTGTCTGCTCGCCACCGATAGCTTTACCATCTTTACCTGTGAAAGTATAAACAACTGTGAAACGAACAACCTTGTCTGATGAATAAGTACCACTGATTGCGATATCGGCTGTTCCGTATGGCTGAACAGTTATTGGAAGTGATGTTGTTGTTTTGATGTTGCTATCATCACAAGTTACGCTCTTAATTGTAAGAACATAAGGTGCGTCAACAACGCTTGAATTTCTATGAGTTTCAAGCATACCAGAAGCGTTGTTTGCAACCTTAAGAGTTGTTGAAACTGTTGCGCCATCTGATACATAGATGTATGGCAAGTAGCTTGGGTTCTCATAGTAAATTACTGGGTCAGCATATGCCTGTGGGTCCATCTTCCAACCAAGGAAGAGGTTAACGATTGGAAGAGCTGTATCAAGGAGTCCTCTATCCTGTGCTGTTACAAGAGCAGAAAGAAGTCCTTCAACAAGTGTAGCAAGGTTACCCTGATTTGCGAGTGAATCGAAATCAGTAACAGCTGATGGAATAAATTCGTATGAACCGCCACCAACCTTCTTGAAGAGATAGTTAACGATTCCCTTAATTTTTCCTGCAAGCTGGTCGAGAGCATCAGTATTTCTTACGAAACCTGCTGGAACCTTGAGAAGGTCTACAAGGTCGCCCCAACGGAGTTCAACGAGAGCAAGGATAAGGTCATAACGAAGGAGCTGTTCAAGCTCTGTTTCACAATCTGTAGCTGTTACGTTAAGGATTTCATCTGCAGGAAGAAGGTCGTTGAGAATCTTATCAAGTTTAACCCATGGGTCCTGAGCTGTGTTGAGGTCGATTGTGAGACCTGTTGTATCAACAAGGTTTTCCATCTTCCATGTCCACTCATAATCCTTTTCGAGAGCCCAGTCAAGAACATAGTCGAGCATGCCTTCCCATTCAGCATTAAGAGCTGCCTGAGTTGTACCTGCTGCGTATGTCTTACCATCTACACCGTAGCCTGAGTATGAAACAAATGCGTTCCATTCTTCTGTGCCTTCACCCATATCAGCAAATGCACGAAGGTATTCGAAACCAATGTTAATACCCATTGTAAGGCAAACGTCAAGCCAGTAACCAGCATCTTTACCTGTTAAGAAAGACTTAACCTTATCAGATGATGTTGTACCGAAATCTGTGTAGATAAGAGCATCAAAGTTATATTCTGGAGCAAGGTATGCTGCGAATTCACGAATAACTGCTGCAAGAATAGCTCCAACTTTAGCGCCTGATGCCACGAGGTCTGATTTACCAGGAAGTGACATTGAAGGCATAAGCATATTTACAAGATGAGCAGCGATACCTGTAAGAACTACATCGTTGTCTTCATCAAGCATAAGCTCAACATAACATCTTTCGTTTGTTGCATAGTCAGAACCAAATACGTGCTGAGGAGCAAGACCGATAACTGCCTGTGCGATAGCTTTGATTGTACCAACAAGTTTGTCGTTGCCACCCTTTAATTCTTCAAGGTTTGGTCGTGTCCATGTTGCTTCAAAGCCTGAAATAGCATCAACTGTTTCTGCTGATGGAAGAAGTGCCTGACCAGCAACCTTAATGATGAAGTTGTTGAGGTTCATAAGGAGAGTTGAATCAGGTGATGGGTTTGTAGGAACGAATTCGTTCATGAAATCGTCACTAATGTTGTATTCCCAGTTGATAATATCGAAGTAATTGTTCTTCTGTGAAAGGTCACCAGCCCAAATCTGGTCTTCAAAACGCCAGTAGTGGTTACCGTTGATTACTGCGTAATCTGACCACTCCCAGAGGTATTCGCCCTGTGGGTCTGTGAAGAATGCATTTGAAGCATCTGGAAGAGCGTTAACTTCATCGCTGCCTACGTCACCAACATATGTGAACTTAGCACCAAGGAATTCAGCAAGAATCTTCTTAACTGAACCGTTGAGAACAACTGGAGCCATATTCTTAAATACAGGTGGAATGAACTTGTAGAGAATTTCTGCAAGGCTCATTGTTCTAAGGTCAAAGTCATCGCCACTGAAACCATCAAGGAATTTTGAGTCATCATTGTACCATTTGAGTGTTGTTACATTACCCTGGTCGTCTGTTGATTTCCATACATAAACGCCGTTGCCAGCTTCTTCAGAGAGAACATATGTCTGCTTTTCAGCAACATAGCTGTATACTGCTTCACCGCTATCTTTAGCTTCTTTTGCGTCAACGATGTGGTAAACAGTCATAACTGAACCAGGGGTTGTACCATTAACAACATATACGCATCTTGGACTTTCATCTGATGGAGCACCAGGAACTGTTGTCTGGATAGGCATACCTTTATGTTCAGATGTCATATTACCCTTATCGTCATACTTAACAGTTGTGATTGACATATTGTCATCGAAAAGCTTCTTAACTCTCCAGTTTGCAACTGCTTCAACTGATGTAAAATTCTCGCTTGTACCAGCAATACTCTTATCAAACTCTTTGATAACACCAAGTGTGTCATCCCATCTTTCAATCATTGGATAAACAAGGCCCTTAATAAGACCAGGAATGTTAGCAATAATTGAAAGGTCAATGTTGATGTTTGCAATTGATGAAACAAGACCGAGGTCAAGGTTACCAGTTCTAACAATGTTAGCAATTGTGCCGGCATTATCATGAAGAAGTTCAAGCAACTCACGTATAATTGTAAGCTGAGCTGTTCCGTCACGAGTCATACCTGTCTCCCAGTTATCAAAATTAAGGTCTTCAAGGACACCAAGGTTAACGAATGCAGAAGCAATTGTCCATGCAGCACCATTCATTGAGTTTTTAAAAGAGTCAAGAGAATCACAAATGCCATCAACCGAGGTCAAGTTAATTCTAACCGTAATACCCAATGTGTCAACAAGTGTACCCATGTTAAGGGATGTCATTGGAGCAAGCAACATATCAAGAGAGTCAAGAATTATTGACATTCTTTCTTCTGTTGAAAGTCTTGTTACCTGACCATAAGGTGAGTAAGCGTCAAGACCTTCTCCACTACCGTCATTAGCAAGGTTAGCGGCTGTCTTATAATTCGCTCTTGCTGCTGAACCGAGAACTGAAAGAGCTGAGAGCGCAATAACAACTGCAAGAACAACGCTCAAAAGTTTTTTCATTTTGTTCATAATTATTTTTCCTCCTATTATATTTTGCATACATAATTATATATGCAAGGTGAAATAGTTCCCCATAACTATTTTTACATCGCCACGGGAGAGGCGATAAGAGAGCATCAATCACTCACTCTCTGACCTAGCCGTGCAACTACATCCTGCATTCGGCAGAGTTCGACAAAAGCGCTCTAATTACCCGGACCGCCTTCACACCGCTTCCGCTAATCTAATGAAAAGCCACGGCGGAAGACTGATGATACACACCCGAGTATTACCTTAGGATGTGCATCATTAATGGACGTTTTAGTGTCACTTCCTAAAAAAATAGACACCTCACCCATTACACCATTCCTATGGTTATAATAATTATACAAACTATTTCCTAAAATTTCAATACCCAATTCACAAAAATTTCATTTTTTTTGCAGTTTTTAATAAAAATTTTTCTATGATTTATGCAATTGGACAAATCGCTTTTTGTCACTTCGACACAAATGTTAATGTTTTGATTCTTTTTTTAACATTGTGTCCATTTTTTTGTAATTTTTTGACTGTTTTTTCCTTTTTAACAAACATTTTGCCACTTATCTGTTGATTTTTTGCCTTGAAGTACAACATATTGTGGTTAAGGCTTAAACAGAGGACAAGGGGTAGCAAAAAAGGCTTCTCCTCAAGGTGGTTTCCAATAAGACAGTACAACGAAAACGGGACACACATGACTTTGATCATGTGTGTCCCGTTTCCTTAATAGCAGGGTTTGGGGAAAGCACTCTCCAACAAGATACTGTGAGGGCAAAATGAGCAAAAGCGAAATTTGAACCCATGGTAGAATCTTGCTTTTGGCATTTTGGGCTTTTTGTCATTTGTTATTTTCTGTTTTTCGAAAAGCACTCACCGAAGATCGCTCCACCAATAATCAGAACTGCACCGATGATCTGCATCGGCAGCAGCTTTTCACTAAGAAAAATCGCGGAGAACAACACTGCCGACAGCGGCTCCAAATAGCCGCAGATCGCAACCGTCTGGACGGGGATTTTTCCGGTTGACGAGAAATACAGATAACATCCTATTCCTGTATTCAGCAGACCAAGTACAAAGATGGGAAACACACTCTCTGTAGGAATGTCGATCTTGAAGCCCTGCTTGAATCCCACAAAAACGGCAACGGTTGCAAATGCAACAAATAACTGTAGTGCTGAATTTTCAAGACCGGTAATCGCTGCTGCTTTCTTATTGAAGATCACCATGAAAGCATACATCACAGCCGATGCAAGCCCGCACAGGAGTCCGAAGCGATTGGCAGCTACTGCTCCATAGCCGTTCACAAAATATATGCCAATCAGTACTGCAAGGAAGCCAATGATTTTGGTGGAGGTCAGTTTTTCTTGGAACAGCAGCGGAGACAAAATCATCACGATCACCGGACCGCAATAATAGCACAGGGAGGCAATGCTGACGCCGATCTGTGCATACGCCTCATATAAAAACATCCAGCTTGTTCCCATTGCGATACCTGATACAGCAAGAAAAGTAAAATCCTTTTTGTGCTTCCAGAATGTCAGCTTTCCTCTGCTCAAAAAGAAAATAGCGATCAGTAAGAGACTGCCGATCAGTGTTCGCAGAAGTACAATCTCATAACTGTTCAAATCAATGCGGCTCGCCACAATTCCGTTTGAGCCAAACAACAAAAGAGCGAAAATATACTTGAAAAAGGCTTTGTTCATAGAAAGTTCCTATCCTTATATTGATTTATTTACAGGAATATTATATCATATATTCAGTCATGAGAAAAGCGAATGTTTATCATGTTACAAATCACAAAGTCAGATATATGAGGTTGGTATGGATAAAAACTTACTCAAATACATGGCTTTTGTAAAAACCGTCGAATATGGCAGCTTTACAAAAGCATCGGAGATATTAAACTACTCACAATCGGGCATCAGTC
>CALBQZ010000038.1 GCA_937899735.1 uncultured Clostridia bacterium
TCTGAAAATTTAGATTATCCGTCGTTCTTTCTCAACGCTTTAAAAATATCGTATACATTTTATACTTATTTTAATGTAATGTCAACTACTATTTTGTCTCTGAACGAAGTTCTGAACCGATGAAATCGTGATTATCAATTGAGTTTTTATTTTCATCAAATCTTTCATAATTGTTCCAACGATAACCATCCGGACAATCTATAATGAAATATTTTGGTTCGTCGACGGTTGCATCTTGTGGTATCTCTATGAAATCACTCCAATATTCTTCAAGTCCTTCATCAACGGGTTTGAACTGCACTTTTATATATTTATAATTTGGTTTATTAAAATAAATAACAAGTTCGTCTCGTATTGGCCGTTGGTCAAGACTTGCCATTGTGTAATCATCGCTTGGACCATAAGAACAATGTGAACGGTCAAATCTGTTCTTTAGGTTAAAACCAAAGAATTCTATTGAGTATATATGATAAATGTCAAAGTTTTTTCGTTTTGAACTACTGGCACATATATTCTGTGCACTACATCGTCATGCTCAATTTCTGTCAGCAACTTTATTGGTTTGCCGTCAGTTCTGTTTTCTAAAATCCATTCTTCTGCTTCTTCGGCGGTGCTAGCATAGAAATAGTTTTCAAATTCCATTCCAATGTGAATTAACATTACCCATACAGAATACAAGACGGGTAAACACAAAATGATACAAAGAGTTTTAATCACTCTTGCCCAAAACAGCTTTACTCTGTTCGCTTTTTTGAGCTCTAACCCTAAATAGTGGGGGTGTCCCATTTCTTCGAGAACTCTTTTTGTGATTTCTTTTTCATCATCACATGTGCTGCTGAAATCTTCATACATATCATCCATGTGGTTTGAGAGTTCATCATAAATTCTTGTATGTAATTTTTTGTAATGAATGTGATTTAATACTTTACCTATAAAAATATTCTTTTCTGTATTAAAATCTTTAATTTCTCTCATATCCTCACCACCTTATGCGAATGTGAGAACTTTTCTTGCAGCATTGGTGAAAGTGAAGAATTCTTCTTTTTTATCTGCCAATTCCTTTCTGCCTTTGTCGGTGATTTTATAATATCTGCGTTTGCGTGCGGAATCAGTTTCTTCAATATAAGATGTAATAAGCTTTTCGTTTTCAAGAGCATGTAAAACAGGGTAGAGTGAGCCTTCTTTGAGTTCGAAAACATTTTCGCTCTTTCGTTTTAACTCCTTGATAATCTGGTATCCATACATATCCTGTGTACCGATAAGGGATAAAACCAGAAGAGATGTGTTGCCGTGCATTAAATCGTTCTTTGCCATAAATATTTCCTCCTTTAAAATTATAATACCTATGTTATCTATGCATATGTTACCATAGTATTATGTGCTTGTCAACATATAATTAGCGTCGCAGACCCATAATTTTGCGTTTTGCACTATGCATTTTGCATTTTAACAATTTATTTACAAATATTCCCTTGACATTTTCGGGAAATAAGGGTATATTATTAATAGAGTTAGCACTCTTATAGCACGAGTGCTAAACACCACAAAAGGGGTGACGAGATGCAACTCAGCGAGAGAAAAGAAAGAATCCTTGCTGCCATTATAGAATGGTATATCGCAACGGGTGAGCCTGTTGGTTCAAAGACCTTGCTTGAGTACATTCGCATTCCCGTGTCATCCGCTACTATCCGTAATGAAATGGCTGAACTCTCAAGGCTTGGCTTTATCGAACAACCCCACACATCAGCAGGTCGAATTCCATCACAGATGGGTTACAGATATTATGTTGATAAACTGATGAATCGATATGAATTGCCAATCAATGAAAAAAGGCTTATTGAAGCAAGACTTTCTGATGCAGGTGGTGAACCGCAACAGATTCTTGAACAGGCAGGACAGGTTTTAGCCGAACTTACAAACTGTGCAGTTGTTTCAACAACACCAACTGATGAAAATGCAGTTATTCGCAGGGTTGAGTTAGTGCCTCTTGGTACACACACTGCAATGATGGTTATGCTTTCATCATCAGGAATTTTAAAAAGCCGAGTTTGTCGTACGGACAGCGAAATGAATTTAGAGTTAATCGAAACATTTTATAATATAGTTTCAAAACACTTTATCGGTAAATCGGCAAGTGAAGTAAGCATAGCACTTATTCAGACTCTTGCCCTTTCATTGGGAAGTAAGTCGCTTGCGATTTCACCATTACTTGTAACACTTTCCGATTTGGCACAGCTTACTGAGCAGACACAGTTGTTGTTGCAAGGTCAGTCAAATCTTCTTCATCACAACGATTACCCTAATGCCTACGAGCTTATGGAATTTTTAAGAAGAGGAGAGCCACTTACAAATCTCTTTGCAGGGCATAAGGAAGAAAACAATACGAATGTGCTTATCGGTAAAGAAAATTTCTATCGTGAGTTACAGGATTCAAGTCTTATTTATTCACATTATTCAGTTGGTGGAAAAGATAGTGGTGCGTTGGGCCTTATCGGTCCTACCAGAATTGACTATGCGAGACTTATTCCAAGTCTTAAATATTTAACAGAAATCGTGGGCAAGATAATGTCCGATACTTTGGAGGATTAAAATGGCAAAAGATAAGAAAAAGGAAACTGCTGAAGAAATAGTTGAAGAGACAGTTGAAGCAGCAGAGCCTACATTAGAAGAAAAACTTACTGCTGAACTCAATGAAACAAAAGATAAGCTTTTGAGAGTTATGGCAGAATACGATAATTTCCGTAAACGTTCACAGAAAGAAAAGGAAATGGCTTACGGTGATACAAAGGCAACTACAATCGGTGAGTTCTTACCGGTGTATGATAACTTTATGAGAGCAATGAGTGCGGAGGCTACTGACCTTGAATCATTCAAAAAAGGTATTGAAATGATTTTTAATCAGTATGGTGAAACATTCAAAAAGCTGGGCGTCGAATCATTCGGTGAAAAAGGTGAAACGTTTGACCCGAACATTCACAATGCAGTAATGCACGGTGAAGATGACACTCTTCCTGAAAACAGTATTTCAGATGTATTCTCAACAGGATACAAAATGGGCGACAGAGTAATTCGCCCTGCAATCGTTAAGGTAGTAAACTGAGAAATCAGTAGATAATATTTTAGTATATATCCATTTAGGAGGAATAAATTTATGGCAAAGGTAATTGGTATCGACTTAGGTACAACAAACTCATGTGTAGCAGTAATCGAAGGTGGCGAACCTGTTGTTATCGCTAACGCTGAAGGTGCTCGTACAACTCCATCAGTTGTAGCATTCTCAAAAACAGGCGAAAGAATGGTTGGTCAGGTTGCAAAGCGTCAGGCTATCACAAACCCTGACAGAACAATCGCATCAATCAAAAGACATATGGGTTCAAACTATAAAGTAAATATTGACGGTAAAGACTACACTCCACAGGAAATTTCAGCAATGATTCTTCAGAAGCTCAAGGCTGACGCTGAAGCATATCTCGGTGCTCCTGTAACAGAAGCAGTTATTACAGTTCCTGCATATTTCACAGATGCTCAGCGTCAGGCTACAAAGGATGCAGGAAAAATTGCAGGTCTCGATGTAAAGAGAATCATCAACGAACCAACAGCAGCAGCTCTTGCTTATGGTATCGATAAAGAAGACGACCAGAAAGTTATGGTTTATGACCTTGGTGGTGGTACATTCGACGTTTCAATTATTGAAATGGGCGATGGTGTTCAGGAAGTTCTTGCAACAGCAGGTAACAACCGTCTTGGTGGTGACGACTTCGACCAGAAGATTATCGATTGGCTTGCAGATGAATTTAAGAAGGAACAGGGTATCGACCTTCGTTCAGATAAAATGGCTATGCAGCGTCTTAAGGAAGCAGCAGAAAAGGCAAAGATTGAACTTTCAGGTGTAACAACATCACAAATCAGCCTTCCATTCATCACAGCTGATGCAACAGGTCCTAAGCACCTTGAAACAACTCTTACAAGAGCAAAGTTCAACGAAATGACAGCAGACC
>CALBQZ010000039.1 GCA_937899735.1 uncultured Clostridia bacterium
TGTTGAACAGATGAAAACCGCAGAAGGTGTAACCGAACTTCTAAAAGAGGAAAACCAGTTGGAGTGGGTATGCTGCATGCAGAACATTGAGGCAAGGGTAAGAGAAATTATTGAAAATGAGCTGATTTACACCTGACAACAATTAAAAACTTGACAAAGCAATACTTTTGTGTTATTCTTGTCAAAATTCAATTTGAGGTGTTATTATGAACGCATATCTTCTCAAAAAACTTGATATGGATATGAATTGGCTTGCACAGGATGATTATCATTCATCAATGGGCAGGCTTATACCTCTATATTCATTTTGGGATAGATAACATTATTTTTCCATATGTTTATAACGGTGTAAGTTGCTGCAGAAACTTACACCGTTTATTTTTATATCCAAAGGAGGTTTTTTATGAAACTATTTAATTTAATCAAAAGGAAATTTTTCAAAAAGCACCACGAATTTACAGGAGATTATCTTGTTGATTATTACAATACTCACGATGAAGATGTTCGTCTTTTATCCAAGCACGGTAGAGTTGAATTTCTCACAACTGTGAAATACGTCGAGCAATATTTAAAAGATGGAATGAAAATTATTGAAATCGGAGCTGCAACAGGCAGATATTCTCATTATTTTGCTCAAAAAGGTTTTACGGTTGATGCAGTTGAACTTATTGAACATAATATTGAGGTTTTCAAAACTAAAACATTGCCCGATGAAAAAGTCAATATTAAACAAGGTAACGCCCTCGATTTATCAGATTACCCCGACAACAGCTACGATGCAACCCTATTACTTGGACCTATGTATCACTTATACACAGCTGATGAACAGCAGAAAGCACTTTCGGAAGCAATCAGAATTACAAAGCCTGACGGCTATATCTTTGCTGCTTACTGTATGCTTGAGCCTTCAATGTTCGGTTGTTTCAAGAATAACAGAATAGACAAACTGATTGAAGACGGCGAATTTGACCCTGTTACACTTGAAGCACATTTTCCACCACATGGTATTTTTAAGGTGTATAGCAAAAACGAAATATTTGATTTAACAAAGAGTTTTGGTGTAGAACGATTGCATTTCGTTGCTACTGACGGTTATACTTGCCATATGAAAGAGTCCGTTGATAAAATGGATGATGAAACCTATGATTTATACTTGAGATACCATTTCAGAACCTGTGAAAGACAGGATTTAATTGGCTTGTCACATCACACCCTTGATGTTTTGAGAAAGGAGATAAAACAATGATACTAAAAAATGAAATACCTATACTTGAATTTGATACAGATGAAACACAGGTTATTAACCCAACACACGGAAATTTGAATCTTAAGTTACCCCAAAAGGCTGTTTTTGCGTTTTTAGATGAACATATAGAGAAATATGCTAAAGAACATAAAGCCGTTCAAGTCAGTACCTTTACATCGGAAACAAAAGACTACCCTATATATGTTGTAAATCATAAGGGAGAAGATGTTTGTCTTTGTCAGGCACCTGTAGGAGCATCTGCTGCAACTCAAATTTTAGACTGGCTTATCGGATACGGCGTACGGGAAATAATTTCAGGTGGATGTTGCGGTGCACTGACGGATTTTGAAGAAAATGTATTTATTGTTCCATATAAAGCGTTGCGAGATGAAGGCACATCATATCACTATATGAAGCCATCAAGGTTTATTGAGATTAATAAGGATTCGTTAAAAGCAATTAAAAAGACTATTTCCGAACACAAACTTCCATATCGTGAGGTAATAACATGGACAACAGATGGATTTTATCGTGAAACCAAAGAAAAAATTGCCTACAGAAAGCAAGAGGGTTGCGAAGTTGTAGAAATGGAATGTTCAGCACTTGCAGCGTGTTCAGCTTTTCGTAAAGTAGTATGGGGTTGCATTTTATTTACTGCAGATACACTTACAGACACAGAAAACTACGATGAACGAAATTGGGGTAAAAATTCTTTCAGATATGCTCTTGAATTGTGCCTTGATGCCGTTATAAAACTCTGAATGGAAAGGAGTGTCAGTAATGAATCAAAAACAAATAGAATATATACAAAACACTCCTGTTCTTGAAACAGAACGGCTGATTCTTCGTCCCATTACACAGGATGATGCAAACGAGGCTTTTGTGTGGTTGAGTGATGAAAAAGTCAATAGGTTTATGCCGTATAATCTTTACAAAAATACAGAAGAAGTATTGCATTGGATAAACGTAATACTCCCCGATGACAGTAATTTTCATTGGGGGTTTGTGCTTAAAGAAAACAATCTGCTAATCGGCAGTGGTAGCATAGGTCCACACAAAGGCAATCCTGACGAGTGGGGGTTCGGTTATAACATTCGTTCAGACTATTGGAACAAAGGGTTAACCACAGAGGCTACAAAAAGAATGATTGAATTTGCATATAAAGAACATGGCATAAAAGACTTTGTATCAGACCACGCTGTTGACAATCCGGCTTCAGGCAGAGTTATGGAAAAGTGCGGTCTTGTATTCGATCGCTACAGCGAATATCAAACCTTTGATGGCACCGAAACATTCAAATCAAAGTTTTATAAAATGCATTTGGAAAGTTTATAAGGGGGATGTTTATGTA
>CALBQZ010000040.1 GCA_937899735.1 uncultured Clostridia bacterium
AATGAAGTGGATTATACTTCGTCGTCCCAGTTGTCGTCTTCTTCAAAGTCAGCCTGCATCATTTCACGAACTGCTGAAATAATACCGTTAGCGTCAATGCCGGCATCTGACATAATGTCTTCGTGAAGACCAATCATTGCAAAGCTCTTATGACCGAGCATCTTGAATGCACAGCCCTTACCGTACTGAGCCATAACCTCAGCAACTGCTGAACCAAGACCGCCTGTTACGAGATGGTCTTCAACTGTGATAATTCTTCTTGTGTCAGAAATTGCCTTCTGAATAGCTTCTACATCTATGGGGCTGATTGTGTGCATATTGAGAACTCGAACGCTGAGTCCATCTGCATTCTTAAGGAACTTAGCAGCTTCACGAGCCTGGAATACGCAAGAACCACAAGCAATAACTGTGATGTCTGTACCCTCGTGAACTTCAACTGCCTTACCAACCTCAAAGCCGTAGTCCATATTTTCATAAAGAACACGGTCAAAACCACGGTTGATACGAATGTAGTAAGGACCAAAGTTATCATAAGCAGCGTTAACTGCGTTTGCTGTTTCAAAACCGTCAGCGGGAACGATAACTGTAAGGTTGGGCATTGCTCTGGTAATTGCAAGGTCAGTGATTGCGTGGTGAGTTGAGCCTGCCTGACCGAATGATGTACCTGAATGAGTAGCGATAATCTTTGCGTTAACATTCTGATAGCAGATGTCTGTGTGAAGCTGGTCACAAGCACGCATTGATGTGAATGCTGAGAAGCCTGAAAGGAAAGGAATCATACCTGCTCTTGCCATACCTGCTGCAACACCAAACATATCCTGCTCTGCGATACCAACATTGATAACTCTTTCGGGACAAACCTTTAAAACATCACCAAGCTTTGTTGATTTTGCAAGGTCAGCAGTAATTGCAACAACCTTGGGGTCTTTTAAAATAATGTCGGCAAGTGCCTTACCGTAAATTTCTGCTGTAGAAAGTGCAGTCTGGTCAACTGCTGTATAAACAAATCCGCCTGCCATAATTATTTACCCTCCTTTTCTGCTCTTGCAACACGAACTGCATAGTCGCTGTCGAGCTCGTTATTGAACTTTTCAAACATTGCATCGTCGATTGCGCCATAGTGCCATGTATAGTCGCCTTCAATTGACTTGATACCAGCACCTTTTTTTGTATCCATAAGAATACATGTAGGAGCCTGAGGCTCTTTTGCTCGCTGGATTGCAACATCAATAGCATCACAAAGTTCACCGATGTTGTTACCGTCAACAACGATTGTGTTGAAGCCGAATGCTGTCATCTTGTCAGCAAGTGGCTCAAGCTTCATAACATCTTCTGTGTTACCGTCAATCATGTTGTGGTTACGATCAATGAATACGATACAGTTAGAAAGGTTGTAGTGATTCATTGTCATAAAGCCTTCCCAGCATGAACCTTCGCCAAGCTCACCGTCACCTGTAACTACATATGTAAGGAAATCCTTGTTCTGAAGTCTTGCTGCAAGTGCAGTACCTGCTGCGATGGATGGACCGTGACCAAGAGAACCTGTTGAAGCATCAACGCCTACAACTTTGTTTGAGTCAAGGTGCATGCCCATCTTTGAGCCTGAAAGGTTGAATGATTTGAGCATTTCAACATCGTTGAAGCCCTTGTCGCAAA
>CALBQZ010000041.1 GCA_937899735.1 uncultured Clostridia bacterium
AAAAGTCGTTTGTTTAATATATCTTTTTCCACGGAATCACACTTCGTCAAATTGGTATTTATTTAACTTCCCAACTGATAATAGCACGATACATCAGCACAAGTCCTGCACTGAGCAAAGCACCGCCGATAATATCGGTAAACCAATGTACACCCGAAACAAGTCTGCCAATTACCATGAAAACAATAAAAGCGATAATTGCTGAAGCAACAAATCGTTTGAGAACATTGTTTTTGATACGGGCATTAAATTGCATGATAGCAGTCGGCATAACACACATTACGAGCATTGTTGTTGATGATGGATAAGATCCTTCCAAAATCCCACCAATCAATACAGGTCTGTAATTTACAACAAGCATTTCAAATAGCACATATACCGCCATCACAATGATATAGAAGCCGCCAAGAATAAGGATATTGTAATCCACTTTCAAGAGGTGCTTTCTCTTAATCCATTGAATAAGTCCGAGAGTGCCAAATCCCATTACAAAAACGAGTGGCACCAAACCCAACCAATCTGTGATAGTATACAGGGACATATGCACACCTGTAAGGTTATGAACGAACTGGTTAATCGTTGCAAATCCAACAGATGATTCTTGTGGTCCGATTGCTTGCACATCAACAAATTGAATTGCTACCGTCCATAACAAAAATGCTAAAAGCATGCATGTTGCAATGCAAAAGTTTCTCTGGTTTTCTTTTTTCATTTGTTCAACCTACCTTTTTGTATTTGGCTCTCGCCTAAACACATTTTAAGAGAAGGTATGAACAACCACAAGAAACAGGGTATCACAACGATGATACTCTTCGTATCATTGCCATTTTACGAGCATTAACACCTTTATTACCAAGAATATGAACAGAAATGCTGCTGCATACGGTTGCGAACTAATGATAAAAAGGAGTGCTCCAACTGCATTTAATGCTAACGATATTTTACTTTTATTCTTCACCCAAAATGCTTGATAGCAATTTTGCAGAGCAAGGGTTAAAATTCCAGATACTATAATTCCAATTACAACAACAAAATATGCCGTCCTCAAATATGGTGCAATTTCGGTAAGGGATAAAAGAGACACTTCCTGTATAATCACATCTGCTTTCTGCCCAAAGAACGGCAGGAAGAAAAAAATTGCAATACTACAATCGAGCAATCCAAATACCAAGTCACAAAAATGCTTTTCCTTTTGCTTGGTATCTTCTTCTGCTATGGTCAGCAATTCATCGCCAGACAGCAGTTCATCAATTGTTACCCCAAAAAACTTTGAGATTGCTTTCAAAGAATCAATATTTGGATATCCTCTGCCTGACTCCCATTTTGAAATGGCAGTTCTGGACACAAAAAGAACCTCTGCAAGTTCTTCTTGAGTAAGTCCTTTTTGCTTTCGGAGTTTTTGTAATTTTTCATTAAATTCCAT
The DNA here is from genome assembly GCA_937899735.1 of uncultured Clostridia bacterium. Classification (GTDB taxonomy): domain Bacteria; phylum Bacillota; class Clostridia; order Oscillospirales; family Acutalibacteraceae; genus Fimenecus. The sequence goes on from CALBQZ010000041.1 coordinate 1,424, forward strand.
AATAGTTGCTC
>CALBQZ010000042.1 GCA_937899735.1 uncultured Clostridia bacterium
TTATGAAAGGACAGTTTTCAGGTGCATATCGTCCTGATTTGATTATTCCTTTCAAGCTTGATAAGAAAGCTGCAAAGGAAGCATTCAAAAAGCATCTTTCAGGAAAGAAATTCACACCTAAAGGTTTCCTTGATGATAATAAGCTCGATGAAATCAAGGGTATTTATGTACCATATTGGCTGTTTTCTTGTGATGCTTATGCACAGATGACCTTCTTCGGGGAAAAGAAAACAACCTGGTCTGACAGTAATTATCATTACACTAAAACAGATACTTATGACGTTTACAGAGAAGGCAGCGTTTCTTTTGATAATGTTCCTGTTGATGCATCACAGAAAATTGATGATAAACTTATGGAATCAATTGAGCCGTTCAATATTTCTCAGGCAGTAGATTTCAATACAGCATATCTTGCAGGGTATGTAGCAGATAAATTCGATGTTGATGTCAATGACTGTATGGGCAGAGCAAATCAAAGAATCGGTCAGTCTGTACTTGATTCATTCAAGCATGAAACAGTAAAAGGCTATGATGATGTTGGTGGCGAAAGGGTAAATGCCCTGAATGTTACAAACGGCTTCTATAAGTATGCTCTTCTTCCTGTATGGCTTGTTAATACAAAATGGAATGGACAGACATATACATACGCAATGAACGGTCAGACAGGCAAATTTGTAGGTAATATTCCGACAGATGAAAATAAGGTTAAGAGAATCGGTGGTCTTTGTGGTGCCGGTGCAGGTCTCTTGCTTTATGGAATTGCTTGGCTTATCGAATTGTTAGGTTGGTTGTAAGGAGGTGCAGAATTATGAAGAAAATAATTGCTATTGTTATTACATTGGTTCTTTGTCTTTCTTGTGTAGTTTCTGCATCGGCAGCAACAAACACTTATATTCATAATCCTGATGGCATACTCACAAGCAGTGAAGCAGATGAACTTTCTAATTATGCAAGAATGATTGAGCGTACATACGGTTACACATTCATTTTCTGCCTTATTGAGGATAGTAGTGTTACTGATACTGTAGAATATAGTGAGGAAGCATATTACTCATATACAGACTCAAAGAACTGTTATGTATTCACCCATAATACTGAAACAGGTAAATGCGGTACATTCTCTGTAGGTGCAGGTGAAATCTTTGATGGTGCTGAAGGTGATACTTTATTTGATGTATATAACGAGAATGAATCATACTTTGGTGGTATTGAAGCATTCCTTGCTGCAGGTGAAATGGTTGCTGAAGATAATCCGATTTCCAATGATTCACAGAATATTCCTACAGTAGGTGCTACAGAAGACGACACAACAGAAGCTCCTGAAGAAACAGAGCCTACTACTGAATTCCAGAGAGTAGAACGCACTCTTCCACTTCTTGTTGATAATGCAGATTTGATTTCAGCAGATGAAGAATCAACTCTTTTAGCACGACTTGAAGCATTTACTGAAAAGCACGAAATGGAAATTGCTATTGTAACCGTTTCTGACCTTGAAGGAAAAACTGTAGAAGAATATGGTGATGATTTCTACGACTATAATGGTTATGGATACGGTGAAGATGATGATGGGTTACTCCTTCTCATTT
>CALBQZ010000043.1 GCA_937899735.1 uncultured Clostridia bacterium
CAGCAGCTATCGTTTAATATTTAATTAAACTTAAAGGAGAATACAATTATGAAAAAAATTATTGCATTAGTAATGGCTCTCGTAATGATGATGGCTGTTACAGTTCCTGCTTTCGCAGCAGAACTCAACGCAACTACAAATTCCGGTGACGCAGAAGTTCTTACAGATATTTCAGGCGTTTTGGGCGATGGTTCATATACAGTTACATATCCAGCAACAATGCCTCTTACTTGGGGCGCTGAAACAACAGCATTCCAGTATTCAGTTACATCACAGCTTAAGACAGGTAAATGCGTATCTGTTGAAATCGTTGATAAAGATGCAAATGGTTTAGTAATGGTAAATGCTGATGGTGCAACTCTTGCATACTCACTCAGTGGAACAACAGCAGGCAAAACAACAGCTCCTGTTGTTACAGATGTAACATTTGATTATAATGTTGATGTAGCAAAGACAGCTTGGGATGCAGCAGCTTTTGATGAATATAAAGATACACTTACATTCTCATCAGCAGTTGTTGACCTTTAATTCTTAAAAATATAAAGGAGAAATAAATTATGAAAAAGATTATTGCTATTGCAATGGCTCTCGTAATGATGATGGCTATCGCAGTTCCTGCTTTCGCAGCAAACCCAATTACTCAAACAGGTGACCAGACAGGTGAAGCACTTGTTAAGACAGATACATCAGCAGTTGGTGCAGGTTCATATACAGTTACATATCCTGCAGAAATCATTATTCCTTGGAACCAGACAAAAGATGTTGAATATACAGTAGAAACTCAGCTTGCAGTTGGAAAAACTCTCAACGTTAAAGTTGCAGACCAGACAACAGCTACTCTTACAGGTGAAATGACAGCTACAGGCACTACTGACACACTTTCATACACAGTATCTGGCGACACATCAGTTGATTATGATGAAGTTTCAAATGAAACAGAATCTCTTACATTTACAGTTGCTGACTGGAACAAGACAATTGCTGAATATTCAGGATATGTTACATTCACAGCAACTCTTGCTGACAAGTAATTTATTTGTTTATTAACAAAAACAGGAGAAACAATTATGAAAAAAATTATTGCTATTATGATGGCTCTCGTAATGATGATGGCTATCGCAGTTCCTGCTTTTGCAGGTACATTAAACAGCGCAGCAAATACTGGTGACACAACAGTTATCGTTGATGGTACACAGGGTATTGGTGACGGTACATATTCAGTTACAATTCCTGCAACAGTTAACCTTACATGGGGAAATGATGGTGCAGACGAATATTCAATTACAAGCCATCTTGTTTCTGGTAAAAGAGTTAAGGTTACTCTTGCTAAATCAAAGGATTTGACAAGTGCTGCAAATAATGTTATCGAATTTACAGCAGCTGATGCTACAACAGGTCTTTCAGCAGCTGAAGTTGTTACTGATGAAGCACATGCATTTGATATTACAATTACAAGTGGTGCTTGGGATGCAGTCCCATATGATGTTTATGAAGGACTTATCTCTTTCTCATCAGAGGTAGTTGATGCTTAATTGATTTTTAAATGAGGGCTTGATATGAAAAAAGTACTTTCATTGGCTCTTGCTCTTGTTATGATGTTTGCAGTTTGTATTCCTGCTTTTGCCAATACCCAGTATGATAATGGCATAGCAGGAAGCACAACTAAAGTTACTGTTGACGGCATAAAGGATATGGGTGAAGGTTCATATACCGTTACAATTCCTGCAGAAGTTCCAATTTATTGGGGAGAAGAGACAACAGATGTTAATTATTCAATTTATTGTCAGCTTCAGACAGGAAAACTTGTTAAGGTTACAGCATCTTCAGCCGACGACGGCGTAATGAAAAATGCTGCACAAACTGCGACACTTAAATATAGTTTAAGTGAAACTTCATATACCACTACAAAATCAGTTATTTTTGCTTCAAATCCAGAAAAGTCAACTGTAAAGGTAAATATTCTTAAGGCTAACTGGGATGGAGCATCAATTGATAATTATATTGGTACATTAACATTTACAGCAGAGCTGGTATAAAACATTTTTTAGGAGAAATAAATATGAAAAAGATTATTGCTATAGTAATGGCACTTGTTATGATGATGGCTGTTGCAGTTCCTGCTTTCGCAGCAGTTGAAGGCGGTTCAAACGCAGGTTCAGACACAATTATCAGCACAAAAACAACAAAAGAAGATGGTAGCGACCCAGCTTGGTACACAGTTACAATCCCTGCAACACAGGAAATTTTCTGGGAAGCAACAACAACAGATATCGAATATGTTATCAATAGCCAGCTTGCAACAGGCGACTTTGTAAAAGTTACAGTTGCTGATGCAGACGATGCTTATCTTATGACAAAAGATGGTAGCAATGCTACTCTTGCTTATGCAATCACAGATGCTGAATATACAGCATCAGCTGAAGTTGTAGTTGACGAAGCTGATACAGTTACAATCGACACATCAATGGCAGCTTGGAAAACAGTTCCTGTTGACAATTATTCAGATACTCTTACATTCACAGCTGAAATTGTATAATTGAGCTCTCAGTTTACTCAAAGGAGTAGTTATTATGAAAAAAATAATTGCAATAGTAATGGCACTCGTTATGATGATGGCTGTTACAGTTCCTGCTTTCGCAGCAGATACTATTATAACAAAAGATGACCCTGCAGCTGATGCTGAAGGTAAACAGACAGCAGGCGCTGATGTTGTTACAACATTTGATGCAACAAATGACTGGTCATATACAGTTACAATTCCTGCTGATATAAATGTTTCTTGGGGTGATACAACAGAAAAGAACATGACATATTCAGTTGAATCACAGCTTCTTATTGGTGCTTCACTTGATATTTCAGCAGTTGTTAATAATAATGGTGATATGACAAACCCTGACACAACAGAAACATTAACGCTTAACATCACAGGTGGAGATACTGTTCATTTTGCTGAGGTAAACCCAGCTAACACAACAGCTCCAAATGTTGTTGGTGGCGAAAATGTAAAGGTTGCTATTGAATCTTTTGATGGCAAGCCAGTTGGAACTTATACAGGTACACTTACATTTACTGTTGTTTACAACGCACCTAATGCATAATCTATCTCCGTATAGATAGTTGATTTATAGGAGGTGGATTTCATTGAAAAAGACATTAAGTATAGTTGTGGCACTCGTCATGATGTTTGCAATGTGTGTTCCGTCATTTGCGACTAAATTAACAACAGACGTTCCTTATGAACACACCTTAACAGTTACCTACAATGAAGGCGGTAAGGTTCTTCTTGAAGGTAGAGTTTGTCCCAACGGTGCTCAGATAAAAATTGATAGATTCGGTGAAATTGACCTTAGTGCAATTCTGGAGAATGGATATCATCTTGAAAAAGTAACTGTAAATGGCGTTGACGTTACTGATAGGTATGTTGACGGTAATATAAGAATTACTAACATCACAACGGACGTTCATGTAAACTTTGTTTTTGAAAAATGTTCTGATGACCCAAATGACAAATGTGGAAGCGTTGCAATGAAGGGTACAGTTTATTTAGGTGAGGAAGAACTTCCCGGAGCAGAAATGAGCTTTGATTTTGGAAGTACCACTGTTAAAACGGACGCTAACGGAAAGTATTATGTTGAAAATATTTCCGAAGGAAGACATATTGTAACAATTTCCAAGGATGGAAAAACACTTGCACATATTACATTTGTTATAGAGTTTGCTGATGTTGATGAAGTTACTCTTAGAACAGCAATTGATGGAACTCAAGTTGTTCAGGTTCCTTATGGAACAGAAAAAATCTATCTTGATTTCTACATCATTGACAGAGATGGTGATGGTATTCCAGACCAAGACCCAAGCATAACAGATCCAAATAATCCGAATATTGACCCTGATGGTGACCCGGATAAACCTGATATCTATCCAGACCCGGACGATGACAACGACGGCATTCTTGACGAGGATGACCCTGACCATCCAAATTATGATGGTGACGATGACGGTATCCCTGACAATAAGGACCCGGACGACGACAACGACGGTATTCCTGATGATTTAGACCCGGACGATGATAATGATGGTATTCCTGATAAGGATGACCCAAATCATCCTGACCGTGACACAGATGGCGACGGAACCCCTGACAGAAATGACCCGGACGATGATAACGATGGTATTCCTGACAGTAAAGACCCTGATGATGACGGTGATGGAATTCCTGATGTAGATGACACTGACAGTCCTGACCGCGATACAGATGGTGATGGAATTCCTGATAGAGTAGACCAAGATGACGACAACGATGGTCTTCCTGACGGTGACCAGGATTGGACAGATACAGATGGCGATGGAATTCCTGACAAGGATGACCCGGATGACGATAATGATGGAATCCTTGATGAGGATGACCCGGATGATGATGGTGACGGATATCACGACAACTATGATGGCTCCGATGTAGGAGACTTGGATAATGATGGTGGTAAGGTAGAAATCGGTAAGCCGGATTCTATCATTCCGGATATGGATAACCCAAATACTTTTGTATCATTATTCCAAAGTGAGTTCTTCTTCGGTGCAGCAATGATAATTAGTTTGTTCTTCATAATTTTACTTCTCTTCAAACGCAAGAAGGATGAGGAAGAAGAGGAAAAACTTGAAGTTACAGAGTGATTTCACTGAAGTATCTAAAATGGTCCACATCAAGTAAAAATGCTCGATTTGATGCAAATCTGCTTGATGTTGAATATTAAAATTAAAAACTGACTCTGTTTTTAATAGAGTCAGTTTTTTTCATATGATTAAAGCGAGGGTTGTGACCTCGTTTTTTTGGTTATTAGTCTTTTTCTTAATCTCAAATGTGAATTTTACATTGTCATTATATCAAAGGGGAAGTTTGTGCCCCAGACATTGTTATAAAGAACAAAACTCAATCTTTGTTGTACCGGTTTATAATTTTAGTAATCTTTTTTTATTTTTCTTGAAACAAAAAGGTATTTTTGATACTCTTATATTATGAAAGGGATTTTTTAACAACTTTTAGTTGGGAGGTATGATTATGAGCAAAGAAATAAAGAATCTTGTTATTTCTGCTATTACAGGCGATAAAGTCGCATACGGTGACTTGTATGAGCATTATGCAACTGATATGTATCGGTTTGCTTTAGCTATATGCAAAAACACTTATGATGCACAGGATGCGGTTCAGGAAACAGCAATTTCTGTGTTTAAAAGCATATCAAACCTTAAAAATCCCGAAAAATTCAAATCGTATCTTTTCTCATCCCTTTCAAATACGTGCAAAAGAATGCTATCAAAAAATAACAATACTGACGAGTTTGAGGACACAGGCTATACGGATAATGAAATTGAATTTTCTATTCCCGTCCGTGAGGCTCTAGGAAAACTTGATGATGTTTCGAAAGAAATTATTCTTTTATCCGTTGTGGCAGGTTTTAAATCTAAGGAAATCGGAAAAATTATGGATTTACCATCGGCAACGGTAAGAACGAAACAAAAACGTGCTTTATCTAAACTCAGAGAGGAGTTGGAGTTATGAAAAAAGACATAAAAAATGCTCTTAATGAAAAAATGCAGGTTAAACGGCCAGAAACTCTTAATAAAGAAAATATTTTATCAGAACTTGAAAACAATATAATCGAAATGCCAAGGAAAAAGAATATGGCAAAGAAGATTTTGCCGATTGCAGCATCATTTGTGCTTGTAGTTGGTCTTGTTGGAATGTATTTCGGTTTAGGATTAGGTGAGAAAAAGGCACCTGTTGTAAACGAAAATGCAGAAGTTATGCAGTATGAGTCATACGATAAGATTTACGAGAGATTTGATGAACTCCACAAGGAAAGTAAAAAAGGAAATATCTTTAATGGCTTTTTCGAATATGTAGATGAAGAAATTGCAGATGATATGGTTGAGGGAGATAGTGCAGCACCTGATTCAGCAGTAGGCGGCGCATCAACCGGCACAAATAACAGTGCAAGCCCTAATTATGGCACAACAAATACTCAGGAAAAAGATGTTGACGAGGGAGATATTATCAAAACTGACGGTAGATATCTCTATGTTGTAAATACAGGTGAAGAAGCTCCAGTTTCAATCGTGGACACTGCAAACGGTGAAATGAAAAAGGTTGCAGATGTTTCTCTTGGCAAGGACAAATATGTAACAGACATCTATATTTACAAAAACAAGCTTGTAGTTATTGGTAATTGTTATGAGTATGAAAAAGGCACACAGACGGGTAGTCATTATGGTGGTGCAGAAATTGCAGATGATTGTGTTGTGAGCGGAAACAGCACATTTGTAAGTGTTTATGATACTACAGACAAGGCATCACCTGCAAAAATAACTGAATATACACAGCAAGGCAATCTTAAAAGCAGTCGTATGATTGGCTCAAAGCTTTACACAATCAGCACTTATTATGTTAATGTTTATAATAAAAACTATCGTGATGACTGTATTCCTGAAACAACAGTTAATGGTGTTTGTGAAAAGGTTGGTGCAGACTGTATTTCTATTGTTGAAGATACAAAATCCGCAACTTATGCAATTATCACAACTCTTGACATTGAAAAGGACAAAGAGCCTGATTGTGAAGCAGTTCTAGGAAACTGTAACAACCTCTATGCATCTTCAAAGGGTCTGTTCTTAAGTGAAACAGATTACAGTAAGAGAGCAGAGGAAAAAACAAGAATCTATCGTTTTGACTACACAGAAAAGGGTGTAGAATTCAAGTGTAAGGGAGAAATTCCCGGTTACATCAACAACCAATTCTCAATGAGCTACGATGGACAGTATTTCCGAATTGCAACAACAGTCAATAAGAGGGTAATTAGTGGTAACAGTGAATCAACACAATTTGGTGATGCTATGATTTCAATATCAACGGCTGACCGTGTAAATAACCTTTACATTCTCGATGACAATATGCAGGTTGTTGGCAAGGTTGAAGATATGGCAAAGGGAGAACTCATTAAATCAGTTCGCTTTGTAGGAAATATGGCATACGTTGTAACATTCCGTCAGACAGACCCATTATTCGTAATCGACTTGACTGACCCTAAGAACCCAACTGTTAAAGGCGAACTTAAAATACCAGGCTTTTCACAGTATCTCCATCCGATAGCAGACGGATTCTTGGTTGGTGTTGGTCAGGATGGCACAGAAACAGGTGTGAATGATGACTGTAAGGTTTCGCTTTTTGATGTGACAAATCCTTATGAGCCAAAAGAAACAGTATCAATTCCGGTTTCAGGTGGCAAGGGATATGTTTACACAGAAGTAGCTTATAATCATAAGTTGTATATAAATCTTTCACAGTCAGATTTCGCAGTTCCATTTACACAGAATAATTATTGGAGTAACGGAAAGCATCTTCAGGGTAATTATTATATAAGATACAATTTTGAAAACGGTAATCTCAAAGAAACGGTAAGATATGACCTTGGCTCAGATGTCGTTCAGATTATAGGTGCAACTTACATTGAAGACACATTATATGTGGTGGTTGGAAAGAAAATGCAGGGTGTTGAAATTGTAGCATTTGACCTTAACACCAATGAAAAAACAGGTGTTTTAGCGACTTATGACTGGAAGAAATAATTATGAAAAGAAGAATAATTGAAGCATTGATTGCAACAATCTCGGCACTTGCAATATGGTTAGCATTAAGTTATATTTTCTTTCCGATTAAACTTTCAGCACCACCGAATGAATACTTTATTGAAACAATGACTCATATGATACCCTTAAAAGCAGTAATAACAATTATTTTTGTGCTTACAATTCTTTTTATTTGTGAACAAAGGGTTAAAAAACAAAAAAACAAATAAAAACAAAAAGCTCTCTCATTGACAAAGAATCCCTTAGGTGATATACTAGAGTGGTAATAATTCCTAAGGGGAGTAGCTATTTTTCGGTAATCAACAAACGCCCAAAAAGGCTGGTTGCCGAACCTGTTAACACGGGTAGCAAGACCTTCGGCAATAAATGTTGCTGAAGGTCTTTTTGGATATTGCATAAATTTATTGCGAAAGCAAAGAAATAAAAAGAGGTGTTTTTATGAAGCATTATCTTCACGAAGTCGGCGAAGTTTTTGCAGAGGTAAAGAGTTCTCCTGAAGGACTTACATCTGCTGAGGCTGCAAAACGACTTGAATCAAACGGTAAAAATAAGTTGGCAGAGGCAAAGAAAGTTTCAATGTTCTCTCGCTTTATTGACCAGCTTAAGGACCCGATGATTATCATTTTGCTTATTGCGGCTGTTATCTCTGCAATAACAGAATTTGTTGAGCATGACCCTGCAACAGGTATGTATGTTCCAACTGATTCAATAATCATTCTTGTGGTTGTTCTTATCAATGCTGTTCTTGGTGTCATCCAGGAAAGCAAGGCTGAAAAGGCAGTTGAAGCATTGCAGAAAATGTCTGCTGCAACAACAAAAGTTCTCCGTGACGGTAAGGTTGAAACCGTTAAGAGTGAGGACTTGGTTGTAGGTGACGTTATTCTCCTTGATGCTGGTGACGCAATCCCTGCTGACTGTCGTATTGTTGAGTGCGCAAGTATGAAAATTGAGGAAGCAGCTCTTACTGGTGAGTCTGTTCCTGTAACAAAGCTTGTTAATGCACTTATGGGCAAGAATAACGAGGACGAAGTTGCTCTCGGTGACCGTAAGAATATGGCATACATGGGTTCAACACTCGTTTATGGTCGTGGTAAGGCAGTTGTTGTGGCTACAGGTATGGATACGGAAATGGGTAAAATTGCAAATGCAATTTCTCTTGCAGAGGAAGGTAAAACTCCTCTTGAAATCAAACTTGAACAGCTTTCAAAGGTTCTTACAAAACTCGTTATCGGCGTTTGTGTAGTTATTTTTGCATACAATATCGTTTCAAAGATTATTATCGGCGGTAGCACAGAGTACTTCGATGTGGCTCTTCACTCATTTATTGCTGCTATCGCATTGGCTGTTGCTGCAATTCCTGAAGGTCTTGTAGCAGTTATGACAATCGTACTTTCAATCGGCGTTACAAATATGTCAAAGAAAAATGCGATTATCCGTAAGATGACAGCCGTTGAAACACTTGGTTGTACTCAGATTATCTGTTCTGATAAGACAGGTACTCTTACACAGAATGTAATGACAGTTGTTGACCATTTTGCTCCTAACGAACAGCAGTTAGCAACAGCTATGGCTCTTTGTACTAACGCAGAAGTTGCAGAAGACGGTAAGAGTACAGGCGAACCTGACGAAGTTGCACTTATCAACTATGCTGCAACTCTTGAACTTCCAAAGGCAAAGTTGGTTGAAGCATACCCAAGAGTTGGCGAAGTTCCTTTCGATTCAGGAAGAAAGATGATGTCAACAGTACACAGCAAGGGAAATGCTTTTGTACAGTTTACAAAGGGAGCTCCTGACGAAATTCTTAAGAAGTGCAGTCATATCGACATTAATGGTGAAGTTTATGAGATGACTGATAAATTCCGTACACAGATTATGGAAGAAAATACAAGAATGGGTAACAAGGCTCTTCGTGTATTTGCAGTTGCATATAAAACTTATGATGCAGCACCTACAACTTTCGATTCAGAATCTCTTGAATTTAATATGACATTTATCGGTCTTACAGGTATGATTGACCCTGTTCGTCCTGAAGTTAA
>CALBQZ010000044.1 GCA_937899735.1 uncultured Clostridia bacterium
ATAAGTTAGCCATGAGTATTAAAGCAAAATAGAAAACAAAAAGCCGCTCCAACATTAAGCAGGAACGGCTGTAAAATTTTTAGTACCTATTGACTTAAAGCAGTCCTTTAAATAGATGCAAATGAAATTTCGCGTTCTTCCGCATCAGTACCTCTTACATAATTGTTGCCGCTTTTAGTCCAAGTTGTTGCTGGGCATCCAATGCGAACTGCAATAAACTTACGTGTATTTTTGTTTATATTGATAATATCAAATGCTTGTTCTTTAATTGTTCCATCTGCTCTGTCATTCCAATATTCTGGATAAATTGGTGTCTCACCACCAGTTTTATTTTTATCGCACGTTGTAATGATAACTGGAATGTCATTTGCCAGACGGAGAACAATATCAAAATGTGAGTGTCCGCTGATTACTCCGATAATTTCACCGTTTCCACTATATCCTTCTATAATATCAACAAGTCCCTGTGAACCATCGGAAATGAATGGTGTGATTGTATTCTCGTCAACAGCATTAAATCCAAAAATGCTGTGAACAATAATGACGATTGACCATCCGTTTTCAACATTTAATGCAACATTTTGCACCCACGCAAGTTGCTCTTGTTCAAGTCCATTATTTGAACTTTGTCCGTTGTCTGTTGATTCGGCATAACGGTTAAGTACAATATAGCGGATTTTATTTCCATTGTCATTGACGTAAAAATAATTTCTACGGAGCGACCCATACACAACTTCATTCCCATAGTATGACCCAAAGAAATATGCAAGGTTTTCTTCCTTCGTAATTCCGTCAGAACCAGACCCAAGGTATTCGTGGTTGCCCATGGCATAATATGCTTTTCCTTTCCACGCATCACGGAAAATCGAACCGACTTCAAAATATGTGTCATCAGAATTCTTGCTGTCTGAATAATCACCACCACCAAATAATGTTTTGATATGCGTATTATGATAAATATAATTCAACAACGCAGGTGATTGTTTTGCATTAAGTTTCCAATGAATATCTGTAATAAATCCAATAGTACCGCCTATTCCTTCAGATGCTTTCGCAAGCTGATTTATTCTTGAAATTTTTCCATCAAGGTAATCTTTTGCGATATAATAATATGGAACATTTTGCGTTTCCCTAATACCATTTTGCTTTAGCAGCGAATAAACAGTATCGTTCCTGTTATCCTCAACTTCATCTGTCAAAAGTTTTGTAAATGTTACGCTGACCCCATCCAATGCAGAAGAATCAAGTGCCGAATAATTAGTGCGGCAGAATGTAACAACGGCATACTGACCTTTTGTTATACTTGTATCGGTAGTCGTTTGTTTCCACCCTGATTCTGAAATGCGGTTATCATAATAAAGGGAATCGTACACATCCACACCGTATTGCATCCCTGGTTTTGTTGTAACTGTTAGAACACCGTCACCAACGTCACCAATAAACACGCTAACACGGTTTTTGTTTTGGTTGTCAGTTGCCGTGCCTTGTTTCCATTCTGTGAATGTTTCCGTTAATTTTGCTGTATTGTAATTGTTGTTTTTTCTTATTCCTGCAATGGCATCATTTACATATTGCGAAAAAACGATGTTGTAATACCCATCAAAGTATGAAGGCGTTATGTCGCCATATGCAGAATTAGCACCAACAATAACAACGTATCCATCTGCGATTTCAGCTATAAAATCTCCTGCTATCAAACCACTTCCACTTATCTGATTTGTGTGTTCTGCGTCTGAATACACATCAACAGCAATACGCCCATCACTTTTTGCGTTTGATATGCTGATTCTTCCAGATTCAAGATAACCACAATCAATGTGTATTCTTGCTGTTGCTGTTGGATTGTTAATAGTTCCTTGCTCCCACCCTGTGATTGTTTTTGTTGGCAGGACAATCTGCGCTTTAACAGAATCCATTTCAGACCATAGATTTCCTGTTTTTCCGTTTAATTCGTTTAATGCAGGATTAACAATGAATTCTACAAACGAATCCCCCTTGTTTTCTGTACGGCAAGAGAATCGGAAAAAATAAGCGTCTGAAGGAACTGTCAGTACATTGTCATAAAGCATCACACCCTGAGCTGTGTTTTCGATTGCTTGTTTAACAGTACCCTTGTCGTATGTAACAAACACTGCCCGTGGATTGTCGTGGAAATAGGCTCTCAGATGAAGTTTCTGCCCTGGAAGAACTGGTATGTAGTCCGAGTAGCTGTATTCGTTATTGGATACAATATAATTTCCACCCGAAACGTACGACCCGTCTGTAAATGATATAGGGGTTTTACCGATAGCGCTATTTAAATAACCGACTTGACTTCGTACAGCATCACCTGCGGTTGGATATGTTTTACCATCAGCACCAACGCGAATATCTACAAGTTCTGCATCAGCGGCTGTAGATAAACTACCATCTGGAAGACTTGAGAAACTGTCCATTCTGCTTTCAAGAACAGTGATTCTACTATTCTGATTATTTAGCACACCATCTTGTGTTTCAAATCTTTCGTCAATTACTGCATTAGTTGCTTCAGTATAAGCATTAAAGTATGGCAATAAAATTGTATCAAGTGTGCCATCTTCAGCCATAGCATCAAGTTTATTATTAATTTCTTCTTGTACATCAAGATTATTGAAATATGTATTAACATAATCTTGTAAATCATTATATGCTTGAATAAGTGCTACTTCACTTGCATTAACATGGTTTTCAAGATTTCCAAAAGCACTATTAAGATTTTCAACATCTTCAACAGCAGTATTAACATCTTCCATAGTCTTATTTAGATAGTCAACTACTTTACAAAGCAGTTCATAATAGCTTAAACTATCATCATAAACTAATGGCAAAACTTTTTGACACCAAAATCTAAATGTTTTTGGTGAATTATATGTTCCCATACTTGGGCGTACATCTGATGGTTCTATGCTTGGTGTAAAATCAGCATCTTGATAATTATTTAAAGCCATATTACCACACTCCCATAAACAAATCGTTTAAATCATTTATAACCATCATATCAATGTTCATAAATGTTTCCCTGTATTGCATCAGTAACTCGCTGAATGTTCTACTACCATTACTACCTTCAACGTGTCTCAAATACTGGTCTGTATTAGTAGTACTAACATCTCTATCTCTTGTATAACTTTCTTCTTCGCTACCAGTTCCCTCACTCTCCACTTTTCTGGCAGTTGTTAAATAAGCATCAGTTACAACACCTGTCAAACCACCTTGTGGAGTATCACTAAACTTATCTAAAGTATCATCATTATATTCATTTTCTCTGTTCCTACTATCACTAATGTCCTCTCCCATAGTTCCTGTTGCACTACCTGTATGAGTAGTATCATACTTGACATTATACAAGGGATTAAACTGAAGCAATTCACTCTGATATAACTTATTATAATACGGCATAATCTCATTCAACCGCATACATAAGAAGTGTTTCCAAAGCGCAACAGTTTCAAGTCCAATTTCTCTGGTATAATAATGTCTTAATATTTTAGTTTCAAGTACAGGTCTATAAGTTTCATCAAATATTGGAAAATTAAAATCAAAAATACTGCTCAAACTACCTGCTATCACTTGGTCTATTTTATTGTAATCCTGCGACTCTGTGAAACCTGCGGCATGCTCACATATGAATCGCACTTCGGTTGTATATTTACTCATATTTAACTCCTTGTACGTTCATCAATTACCATTGGGTCACGTTCACCTGCTTCACCAGACATACCTTCAATCATAAATTCATCATCAGTTTGTCTGTAGTCCTCTCTGTAACTAACTTCAATATTAAGATTAAACATTCTATTAATCGCATCAGCAGCTTGTCTTCTCATTTCCAATCTACTATATCTGCTTGCAATTACGCCACCCATTGCTCTGGTAACTTCATCACTAATTAATCTCTCTTTCTTCTGAATGTTAACATTACTAATACCTAATCTTGTCAAACATTCATTCCAATACTGTGTCTTAAGTTGATAAATCTTATCAGCAATATATGGAGCATCAGTTTTCAGAACAGAAAAATTATTAGTATCAAGTTGCTTGTCACCGAAAATAACAGGTTCATTTCCATCCCATTGCATATAAGCATTTTCAAGCGTCAACTTCTGCTGTTCGGATGCTTTAATCAGTACAGGAGTTTTCTGTGCATTGGCATTAACATCAATGATTCTATCCAAACTCCATAATCTTGTTGAGTAGTTTCTTACAAGCAATTCAGAATTTGTATGAATATAGTTATTCCATATAATTACACTATCTTCATTATTCAGATTCTTCCTATATCCATTTACTGCAAATGCTTGCCTATCAATGGGTATTCTGTAAACATCTAACCTACCTTTAATCAAGCAAGGTAAACACAAGAATCCCATTACTTCATCCTTGAAGAATACTGCACTACCTCTACTAAATAATGTAAGTTCCATGAATCTTTCATCAATAGTGTCTGGCAGATTCTTCCATTCAAACATTGTAGTAGCCAACTCTGTCAAAGCATTTACATATTGAATGAATGTCAAGTCATTGTTCCGTGCAGACTCTTCAAACTTCGTTCTTCTGCGCTTGCCCAAAGTGTTTCACCACCTTTCTACAGGGCTTAAATGATAGCATTGTTAACCGTGTAATTTTCAAAGTAATCATAGTTAGTCCAGAATCTAATTCCCCTGTCAAAGATAGTGTCTATTGTTTCTCTGTCATCCTGTGGAATACTACCACTAACACATGAACCAGTTGTTTTTACATAAGTAAAATACTGCCTTGCATGGATATTCGGAACACCGACAATATTTTGAGCATATCCAAACATAGTAAAATACTTGTCAATTCTTTCTGCGTATTGTCTACGGATAGTTTTAATATTGTACCAGAATCCTTTTGTATCAGTTCCAACAGCACTACTTCCACTTCCTGCATGTGGTGAATTAGGTAAATTCCTTGCTCTGGATTCATCAGCACTCTGCCTTAACTTTAACGCATAGTTTTCAAATTCAGCCTTAGTTCCTGCAAGTTCATTTTTCTGTGTGCCATACATATAGTTGAAACCAGTTCCAACCATTCCTGCACCACTTGACAAAGCACCTGCAATGTCACCTTTTACCAAATTACCTGCAACACCTGCACCCTGTTGAAATTCTGAAACAAGTGTGTCAGTAGTAAGCTGTTTCTGTGATATGCCTAATCCTTGTTTAGTAAATGCTACTTCTTGCGCTGTGATTTGTCTACTAACCGCCATCTGGTCATAGTTAAGTGCTTGCCATGCCTTATAAGCATCATTGTAAAACGGTATTTGTGGAAAACCACTTATACTTAAACCTGTCTCTGGTGACATGGAAATAGCATTATAATTTATAGGATATAATACCGCTTCTGGCGTTGCAGTAACAATATCATATAATTTAAACCTACAATTAGAAGTACTGAATAATTCAAATCTTAATTCTTGATGTTCATTTTGGTCATTGTAAATATCAAGATAACAATACGGATATGTAAGTAGTTTTTTATTTGCGGGAGTATACCCATTTATTGCTGTTGGTTTATTAATAGTTTTATTTACATTGTGTGTTGCGCTACTTAAACTGAATGATTTTGGACAAAATATAATTGATACTATTGAGTCTATTGCGTTATTAGCGTTTAGATAATCTATAATATCTATTGGTGAACCTTGCCCACCTTGGTCACATTTAAGATATGCTATAGCTGTAAATTGGTTAGCGACTAATTCAAAATAAGCTGAATCATCTACCCATTCATTTTCCTCAACTATTTCATCGTACATAGTTTGGTCTAACCCAACACATATAAGATAACTGTATTCGTCAACTGATGCAAGCGGATTCCACAAATCATCAGCACTTGAATTAATGTAATCTCCTAATTCTAATCCTTCAGCTATTAAATTATCACCTGCTACATCTGTAGTACTATGCTGTCTCTCAATCAAGCATTGTTGCAACTGCCAATCAAACATATAAGTTTGTATTACATCAATCGTATAATACATATTAACAGTAGCATTATTTACATACTCAACTCTGGTAACAAAAGCATAGAACCATTTATTTTCGAATGATGTATTCTTAAACCGCATATAGTTTACATCATACAAACTTGCTACAGTTCCTTCAACTCTTATTACACCAATGTCCTTTCTCTGATAACTATAATTATTCAACTGAGTAAATCTATGATTAACAAAGAAAGTATTTTGAGCAGACGCATTAGCGAACCACATTGTATTAGCATAGCTATTATCAAGTTTCAGATTCTTAAATAATTCTATTGTACTATTAGGAGCAATATACATAATTACCTCATTTCTGGCAGGTTTGAAGTTATCTCCCCTGCCATTGATTCAAGCTATCATGCGTCCTTTGCCATCGTTACAGTATCACCAACTGCAATATCAATATCAATATCAGCAGTAGCAGTATATCCTACAGTACCAATCTTACCAATGAGTTCAACATCAGGGATACTGTAAGTGGTAACACCTTCAGCAGTTGTAGCCGTAATCGGAGCAATAATAGCACCATACGGATGTACAGCAACACCATCTTCAGTAGTTTGAGCATCCTGTACAAATACAAGATTGCTGTTAGCAACTGTATCAGTTTCAGCCTGTGCAAGCGTAACAATCAGATTAGTACCAGTATTAACAACACTTTGTACCGTGAATGTAACAGTAGCAGGAGCAGTAACAGTTGCGGCATCATCTACAAATACAATGGCATTGGCGTACGGACTCCAAGAAACTGTCTTCCAAGTATGATAGAAGTAATTCCAGTACAGACCACTTGCAACATACTTTTCAGTAAACTTGTTGTTATTGTCATATACTTGAAACCAATCTTCATCCAGAATAACAGCCTTAACGTTTGCCATAAGTGCAAGTTCAGCGGCGGTTACTTCCTCAAGACCATCGGAGTTTGCTCTGATAATATCAAATCTCTCATTATCAAAACTTGTCCAATCATCAATCAGATGAAGCCTGCCCATGAAGTCTGCCTTCTCCATGTTAAAAGCAGATGCAAGAACATTAACATCAAATGATGCATTGAATTCAGCATCCATGAAGATAACCTGTCTGTCCTTCGGAGTAGTATTCTTGACTCCCATAGCGTTGTACTTATTGCTCATAAACGGAAGTAAGTTAGACTTTCCTCTAAACTGAACAGCGGCTTCGTCCATCTTTGTTGCATCAAATGCTACAGGATACATCTTACCTGCGCTGATGCTTTTAATCAGCATATACTTGAAAAGCAGAAACTCATCATAGTTCGCACCAGTATAAACTGCATCAACGATTCTTGCAATTAAGTCCTGTACGCCATCCATTGATAGAAATGCTCTCTTTAAGTCTTCATCTTGGATAGTAATCGGATACATTACTCTCCAGTTCATGATATGAAAAGCACTTCTTACATCTGGGATAGTTCTCTTAAGCTCTCTGGATTCAGCCTTCTCTGCGGAAAACTCTACACCCTTTGCAATGTTTACGAAAATTTCCTCAATCGTCTCACCAAACTCAAGATAACCTTTCTTAAGCTGTTCATACGGATTGTTGAATACTGCACTCTTTACACGAACAGCGGCAATTCTGTTGATAAGCGTGGTAAGAAACTGGTTAGCCATTGCAGGATAGCCACAAATAACCTCACCAACTTTCGGAATATCTTCGGCCTGTGTAACCTCTGGTACAGTACTCTGATACTCATAAGATGCATTCATACGAATGGTATTCAGAATATCAATCGTAGAAGCATTAAGATTTGTAACAGCTACTCTCTTTGCCATAACAATTATCCTTCCTTAAATAAATCATCAAAACTAAATCTTTTTGGTTCTTCAACTTCTTCAATGAATTGGTCATCCTGTTGAGCATCACCATTCATGAATCTTTCTTTATATCTATCACGCCACTCTTTATCATTTTCTTCATACTTTTCTTTCCAGTTTGTAGCATCAGCAGTTTTATTTTCAAAATCTGTGAAAGTATCTGAAATATCTTCAAGCAAGGTGATAGCATCATCCGAATTATCTTCGCCAATTCTTTGGCTAATCATACTAATTAATTCATCTTTAGTTCTTATCATTACGGGGGTAACTCCTTTCTTAGATTATAATCGTCTTAGTACCATCATCATGAATGGCAATTTACTCGGATGGATTTCACTACCGCCTCCTCCTCCGCCGCCGCCTCCAGATTCACCATTCAAATAGCGATAAACCAGTACGGCATTGTTCAAAATTTTACTTTCAGTTAACCAATTATTTCCTGCATACCATGTGTTAATACTTGTATCCTGTGCGTGATTGCGCATATAATCGTAACACTTCCTCGCATAAGTTACTCTTATATCCCAAGATGAATCATGGATGCCTTCCCATCCAATATTAAACGCATGTGTAAGCAATTCTATATCAGTTGAATCTGAATATAGGAAATCAGTTAAATCTGCAAACTGGGCTGCTTCTTGTGTACTATACCAGACGTCTTCGTAAAGGAAAAATTCAAGCTGTCCGTCACCATCGTCATCAGCATATCCATTATCTCTTAAATACTCTACCAGTTCGGTTCTTCTGGTTACTCCTGTATTTGGGTTATTTGTCCATTGACCTAAACCGTATCCACCTGCTTCATTATCATCGGTTAAATCCACAACGTGTAAGTTTTGGAATATGCCTGGGTTTATGTTGCTCTCATGATACCAGTTTCCACATATAGCAGATATTACATAAATGCTTATTCCTTCTTCAACAACAGGACTATCACCATACCGCCATAAGGAAGACCACTTTGAAGCAGGTGTAACACTTGAATTAATTGAAACTTGGTCAGCTAATGGATAGCTTGACGAATGTGCGCCCATTGTGCGCCCACTTGCCGTACCACCAGAATAAACCATTTCTGTGTGTCCTGACCGCCAAAGAATATCTCCTGCTTTCCATTCACCATTTATGTCTACTTGTGTAAAACCTAATGCTATAAGCCATGCTCTCTCGTTAGAAGTTGTTATAGCGTTACCAGAATACGCATAACCTAATGCCTGTCTATATGCTGACTCAACATCAAAACCACCTGCTTTTAAAGCATACCAAAGGAATGAAGAACAATCATAATAGGTAATCCCATTTACTGTCTGCTGATTCCTGTAGTTTTGTGAATAGCCAACATTACTTGCATTACATGTACTTATAGACCATGAGTAAGCTGTATTAATATCTGGCATATTATACCCCTAATAAACGTGACCAACATTTATATCCGAATATCCCATCTGGTTTACCATTAGTACCACAATCGAAGCCATAAGCTATCTGCGCTTGCTGAAATTGGTTAATAGCGTGTATAGTATTTGCACCTGCGTATCCATCTATTTCTATTGGGTTACCGTCTTTTCCTACATAATATAATGCTCTAAGCATTGCCTGTAAGATGTAAACACTTGTACCTCTTGAACCTAAATGAACCTGTTTAACTGCAAACATACTAATACCTTAGTTTAACCTTTCACACAACTTAGTAAGCGCAAGCGTGTTATTGTCAATAGCAATTTTAAAGTCTGTCATTTCTTCTTTGTGTTGTTCATTAAGTTTAATTCTATCTTCACGATTTTCTTCAATAAGGGTAAGCATATCCTGCCTGTTCTTATCTGTCTGGTATTTTACATACCATGCCATTACTATACAACAGACAATCGGAAAACCTACGGTACTTATTGCTTGTACAATATTGCTATAATCACCCATAGATTTGCTCCTTTCCTTTATATAATATTACCATATTTTTGATGATTTGTAAAGACCGAATTATGTTGACCAAACTTTGAAAATCTGATATAATAGTAGTGAAAGGAATTACAGTTATGGCTTATTATGACGGAACAAAATTATTATCCATGAAAGACTTGAATGGAAATGAACCAGAGATTTTCCTCTGTACTACTAACAGAACAGGTGGAAAAACTACATGGTTTAGCAAATTCTTGGTGAAGAAATTTCTGGATAAGAAAGAAAAATTCTGCTTAGTCTACAGGTTTAATTACGAATTAGACGATTGTGCAGAAAAGTTCTTTAAGGATATTTCTTCACTCTTCTTTCAAGGACATATTATGGAAAGTAAAAGGCGTGCGTCTGGTATCTTCCATGAGTTGTTCATTGATGATATAAGCTGTGGCTATGCTATTGCGCTTAATGGAGCAGACCAGTTGAAGAAGTATTCGCATCTGTTTAATGATGTACAGAGAATGTTCTTTGATGAATTCCAATCTGAGACTAATCATTACTGTCCAGATGAGATTAGGAAGTTTATTTCTGTCCATGTCAGTATTGCACGTGGTCAAGGAAAACAGGTAAGATATGTACCTGTGTATATGTGTGGTAATTCCGTAACGATTATAAATCCTTATTATGTTGCGCTTGGAATTTGCGACAGGTTAAGAGATGATACAAAGTTCTTGCGTGGCAATGGTTATGTGCTTGAACAGGGATTTATACAATCAGCGAGTGATGCTATTATGTCCTCTGGATTTAATAAGGCATTTGCCAATGATAGCTATATTGGTTATTCTGCACAAAATATTTACCTTAATGACAACATGGCTTTCGTTGAAAAACCAGACGGATACGGAAGATATATTTGTACTATTCGATATAATGGTACGGACTTTGCAGTAAGGGAATATAGTGAATTAGGATTCCTGTATGTAGATACCAGACCAGACTATACTTATCCTACTAAGATAACTGTAACAACTGATGACCATAATATAAACTATGTAATGCTTAAAAGGAATGACTTCTTCTTGTCTAATATGCGCTATCTGTTTGAGCGTGGTGCATTTAGATTTAAGGATATGAAGTGTAAAGAAGCTATACTTAAGGCTTTATCATATTAGTATCACCATTCACCATTAGCATTGTATGCCATAGGGTCGCACACTTGGAAGATAGTGCCTGTGGCATAACGGATAAGCGAACCGCCTTGCTAAACTGAATGAGAATGATATAAAAAGAGACAGGGATTTTATTCCCTGTCCTTTTGTTTATTCAAGCGTAAAGTTTTGAAATATTAATAGCTTTTCTTTTAATGTATGTCCGCAATACCATTCTTTATTGTATTCGCATATCCTGCATATATGTGGGCATTTCCTTAGTATCCATTTGTGATACAACAGTTTGATTATTGTTATCATCTTCTAAGTCTCCTAACAATACTGAAAGTGTGCCTATAGTTTTGAGTAAATGATACTCTACCAATGCAAGTCTTATTTTCGGATGCTTGAAACAACCTGCTTGCTTCATCACCATGTAGATATGCTCCATGCTTTCCTTTGCTTCTCTTACAATATCCAAGTACTCCATTTTACTTCCCTTCGTGATAGAAATATAATAAGATTGCTACTATTGGTATTGCCATTCCTAACAGCATACCTATTGCACCTGCAAACAATGGTATCATGTTGCACTCCTGTCTACCCACTTTACTTTGTCTTGTGATACCCACATTCCATACATATTATCTGTGAATGATTTAATATCTGGTGAATAAACCATGTTGCTTCTTCTGTCTATGTGCGTAAATATATATTGCTTACCCTTGTACTCGCCTAATCGGTTTAATTTCATCATTTGTTATGTTTGCTCCTTTCATATGATATACTTACAAATATATGGTCATTTCTTGACAGAGATAATAATGAAATAAAGTCTAACATTTCTGTCTGTGATGATAAATGTATTTCAACGCTATGCCCTGTTTCATTATCAAATATTTGTATCATATACATGTTCAAATGCCTTTCTTAATGATTCTTCATACTCTTCTCTGATAATAGTAATAATTCTACTAATATCTGTTAAGGCTTCTTCTACGCTTTCTGGTGATAACCCTTCTTTTCGTAAAATTCTCGCTATCAGTTCAAGATGCCCAATGTTGTAGCCGTATATAGTTGGTGGTGTAGGTGGTTGTTCTTTTATCACTTCTTGTACTGCTTCATACCTAATCCAACAACCATCGTTCCACTTGGTATCACCAAACTGCTCAAAGAAGCGATGATACAATGCTTCCATAAGTACATCTGCATCAATTAGTCTCATATTGTTACCTCACAATGTCCAAATCCAAAGCAAAATTACAATGATTGCAATACCTAATATGCCAAACAATGTTGGTGCAAAAACTAACCACCATGACCATTCAATTACATGACACAACTTAAGAACAATAAGTGCCACTTGAAGCAATCCTGTAAAGGTAATTCCACCACTACTATTGTTTTTCTCCATTTCTTTTTTTACCTCATTTCATAAGTAGTTTCTTCCAATACTACACCACCATGTATACGTTTTGGTATCAACTTGCCTGGCACTTTAAGACCAATCTTGAAATCCTCTATTGTACGCTTAGTTTTCAAAAATTCTTTATCTTCTTCAGTAAAGTTGTCTGTTTCCTTTGGCACATATCCAAGCATTGACAGTTCAAAAAGTTTCTTCGGCTTCTTGCTCATACCTGCACACTTGATATTGTAGTATGGTTCTGCTATAGGTTTTAAGTTTTCATGTGTTACATGTTCGATATATGTTTTCTGCCTTGTGAAGTAACCAATATCCCAACAGCTTTCTAACTTCCAACAACAGAAATTTCTATCATCAACTTTGATGCCTGTTATTTCCTCTGGTTTTAAGTCACAATGTATACTGTCTGTGTCTGCATAGATGAAA
This sequence comes from uncultured Clostridia bacterium, assembly GCA_937899735.1. Classification (GTDB taxonomy): domain Bacteria; phylum Bacillota; class Clostridia; order Oscillospirales; family Acutalibacteraceae; genus Fimenecus. Next base: position 12,745 of record CALBQZ010000044.1, read on the forward strand.
CCTCTTTTGTCTGCACCATAGAAGTTTTTCTGTGCGGCTCTTATCGTGAAGTTTCGTGCATATGATGTGATAGCTGAACCTACAGGGATGTAACCTGCTTGCTTGTCATGTGCTACAACTGGATAATATCCAACAGTTCCATCTTCCTTTATAAATGCAAACTTGAATGATGAATTTGTATTTGATGCCATTTTTCCGTACAAATTGTTAAGGAATAGTTTTGCTAACTCTCTTTGCGCTCCTGTCGATTCCATTTTAATCTTCTTGTACTTCTCAATATATGTATCAAATATTCCTGCTTCTGACCAGAACCAACACCCATCTATTATTTCAAATTGTTTCACATCATAATGTTCCAGAAATAAATAATAGTCTGTCATTGTTAATGTTAGCTCTATTCTTGTATCACATATGTTACCTGCTTTGTCTTTATAAAATGCTACATATTGACCAACATCCTTATTATATACATCACTTGTCTCTAATGCTTCTGTTCCTTTGTATAAAAGAGATGATTTTATTTGTATGAATGGCAACATATTCGGCTTAATGTAGAATCTTGTTTTCACTCTTACAAAGAAATATTTGTTATCTGCTATTGCTTCTTCTGGTATGTAGTTTCCTTTCCAAAATGTTGGCATACCGATTGGAAACTTATTACCACTTTCGCTTGACATCATGCTTGGATATAATGAATTTACATCTGCTGTTGTTCCGTTTGTATACTGCTTACACTCTTTTCCTTTCACCAAATAGCACCATCCGCCTTTATAGCTTCGCCTTATCCATTCACCTGCATTATCATATTTATGTTCATCTGGATTCAGTTCAACTTTGTACATATCTGGAAAGAATAAAGCATAATCTTCTTTTGTATACATAAGGCTTTTAAATTCAGCCAAACAGCATGAACCTATTGTAAGTTTATTATGTCCTTCATTATACATGATTTCCAATGCTTCTTTTACCACAAGAACATCATTAGCTATATATTCTTTTTCTTCATCTGTTATCATACATCCTGCGTAACGTAGTCCTGTATACTCCATGCTCAACTTCTTATGTTTTGTTCCGAATGATTTACCAATTCTTTCCACACTGAAAGGTAAAAGTTTCAAACTGTCTTTCAGTTCAAGCGTATGTGTCGAATCAGTTTTTACTGTCATCGTGTACCATTGTCCCATATCTGATATTGAATATTTAAATGATTGTGCAGGCATATCCTTATCTTTCATCCATGATATATCCAGTTCAGCTTCTGAGTTCTTTATGTAGGCTTGTTTATATCCTAACTGTACCAGTAAATAATCCATCCAGAATTGACCGTCAAACTTTAAATTATGGAAGTACGCAACTATGTTACATTTTAATGATAGGAAGTAAGAATATAACTCATCTATGGAGTGAAATATTTTTACATCTTCTGTGTATAACTCTACACAAGCAGCTGCCCACACTTCTGTATGCGTTTGTCCTTTGTATACTGTTGTCTCAAAGTCGCATGAGAATGTGCGAACAATTTTCTTTTGCATATCATTCTGGCGGTTCGTATCCTATTTCACGCATCATCTCTTCCATTATGTCAGCTTTAGTTCTAACGTCTGATGGTAAGTAGTCTAACATATCTGCCATAAATTCGCTTAACATTTCATCACTGTAGGCAATACGATATGTAACCACAACTCCGTTTTCTGCTCCTTCATGCAACATCTGTGCTACAGCCGATTTTCCTGCTTCTCTGCCGTTAGGATATTCGTTTATTAATCCGTTTAACCATGAGCGCATCTTGTTCTGAAAATCTATGTTGTATTTTGACAGACTTCCCATGAAGTTTGCTATGATTGCATCGTCAACGTTTAGCGTATATGGTACTGCAATCTGCTGTTCATTTTGCCACTTATCTTTTGCTTGACTATAGTCTAATATTTCTCCTGTTTCATAGTCAACAAATTGTGATTCTCTGCGTAAATCTCTTGGTTTAATGTTTTTAATATCTTGTAGTGCTTTCTTGGTTACTCTGTTGGGCATTTGCGGAATTAAGTCTCGATCCAATTCAACGCCTGTCTTTCGGTATTCTCGCTGTATGGCTCTTAGTAACCGTTTCTGCTCTTTCCTAAATGCTTCCTGCATCGGAGTAAATTTCTTTGGCATATTGTACTCCTTAAAAGAAAAAGCACCAGACAGCTTTACCTGTTTCTGGTGCATCAGTTTAATTAGATGATTGAACAGGTAATGAAATACTTGCCCTTGTAGTTCTTGCTTTCCTTTGCGTAAACCTTAAGTTCATAATCTTCCTCACCTGCATCTGCCATTTCAGCCACAATATCTTCAAAAGTGGTGATAAACGGCATTGAACCAGTTGTGTACTTGTTACCAGAAGTCTTGTCTACAAGTACAATCTTGGTGTAATCCTTAGTGTCGGACTTCTCATTGTGTACATTAATGATAGCGTAGAAGTCAGGTTTGATGATAAGTGCCTGTTCCTTTACTTCATCATCAAGTTTAATAGCATCGCTCATGTCCTTAAGCATGATTTTCTCTTTTGCCGATAATTCCTTTGATGCTCTTGCTACTACTGCTTTGTACCCTTCCATTGTTCATTTCTCCTTTCAGTTTTAGGCTTCTTTGTTGTACTGCTTTCTTGCAGGCAGGATTTCAGCGTTCTCGATAAACTTCTGTTCTGACATGCCGTAGAGAGTATTCAGTTCCTCAACAGACACGATATGTGCAATAACGTGTTCCTCATTGTTAAACTGCTTCTCAAGTGCTTTCTTAATCTTAGCTGTGTCTTTATAAGTACCTGCCAGATTGAAAGATTGATTGAACGGCTCTGCCGACACAATGTCCAGACAAAGAGCGTTTACCTTAGTGCTTTTGATAGTGCGAGTGATAAGATTTCTTGCCATTGCTTA
>CALBQZ010000045.1 GCA_937899735.1 uncultured Clostridia bacterium
CGGTTACCATAAGATAAACGAGGTGCACGCTGTCGGTATGAGAAAGGGAGAATACGGAAGTGAGGCATCCATTCTCGCAATAAAGGAGCTTACGGGCATCCCTATTCATCATTTTGTAAAAGTTAACTTCAAAGCTTTCAGAGATAGTATAGATGAGCTTGGCGGTATTGACTTTGAAGTTCCGCAGAGAATGAAATACAGGGACCTTTATATAGATCTTCAGCCGGGGATGCAGCATCTTGACGGCGACAAATCAGAACAACTAGTTCGTTTCCGCAGATATAAAAACGGTGACCTTGACAGAATAAAAGTACAGCAGGATTTCATACACGCTCTTGCAGAACAAAAACTTCAGATGAAATATATAGGTAAGGTTGATGACATTTACGAGATTGTAACCGATGATATGGAAACGTCTATGAGTCCTTCAAATGTTGTTGCATGCGGTAAACAGGTTTTGTCAATAGGAACAGGAAACATTACCACAGTAACAATGCCCGGAACAGCAGAGTATATAAATGGTATATCATATGTACTCGTGGATAAGGATGAGCTGGAGGAAATGGTGCAAACATACTTTGGCTACGACGAATACGGAAATGAAATTAATTGAAAAAATCCAAAAAAATACTTGCATTGATAAACATAAAACGATATAATAATACTGATATGCAAAAAGCGTATAAGGAGACTGAAAAATGGCTGAAAATGTTAATGTGAAGATTACTATGACAGGCGGCGGAGAAATCGAGCTTGAGCTTTATCCCGATATTGCTCCCGAAACAGTTGCCAACTTCAAATCCCTTGTGGAAGAGGGCTTTTATGACGGGCTTACATTCCACAGAATAATAAAGGGCTTTATGATTCAGGGCGGTGACCCATTAGGTAACGGTATGGGCGGAAGCGACAAAAATATAAAGGGTGAGTTTAAAATGAACGGTTTCGACAATCCTTTGAAGCACACCCGCGGTGTTATTTCAATGGCTCGCAGTCAGATGCCCAACAGTGCATCCAGCCAGTTCTTCATTATGCATGAGGATGCTCCCCACCTTGACGGCAGCTATGCGGCTTTTGGTAAGGTTACAAAGGGTATCGAGATAGTTGACGAAATAGCAGACACACCTGTTGGCTGGGACGGACAGACTCCCAAGGTTACACCTGTTATTGAGTCAATGAAATTAATCTAAGCTTTTAAATAATTTTTATTATTTATATATTTTTTAAACACGAAAGGATGTTTTAAAATGGCAGTAAAAGTTGCAATTAACGGTTTTGGACGTATTGGCCGTCTGGCATTCCGTCAGATGTTCGGTGCAGAGGGTTATGAGATTGTTGCTATCAACGATCTTACAGATGCTAAGATGCTCGCACACCTTCTTAAGTATGACTCTTCTCAGGGTAGATACGACGGCCACACAGTAGTAGCTGGTGAAAACAGCATCACTGTTGACGGCAAGGAAATTATGATTTATGCTTGTAAAGATGCTAACGATTGCCCCTGGGGTAAGCTTGATGTAGACGTTGTACTTGAGTGTACAGGTTTCTATTGCTCCAAGGAAAAGAGCCAGGCTCATATCAACGCAGGTGCTAAGAAAGTTGTTATTTCTGCTCCCGCAGGTAACGACCTTAAGACTATCGTATTTAGCGTAAACGAAGATACTCTTACAAAGGAAGACACAATCATTTCTGCTGCTTCTTGTACAACAAACTGCCTTGCTCCTATGGCAAAGGCTCTCAATGATTATGCTCCAATCCAGAGTGGTATCATGGCTACAATCCATGCTTACACAGGCGACCAGATGATTCTCGACGGTCCTCACAGAAAGGGCGACAAGAGAAGAGCTCGTGCTGGTGCGGCTAACATCGTTCCTAACTCAACAGGTGCTGCAAAGGCTATCGGTCTTGTTATTCCTGAACTCAACGGCAAACTTATCGGTTCTGCACAGAGAGTTCCTGTTCCAACAGGTTCAACAACAATCCTTACAGCAGTTGTTAAGGGTGCTGACGTTACTAAAGAAGGCATCAACGCTGCTATGAAGGCTGCTGCATCAGAAAGCTTCGGCTACAATGAAGACGAAATCGTTTCTTCAGACGTTATCGGTATGAAATACGGTTCACTCTTTGATGCAACACAGACAATGGTTGCTAAGATTGCTGATGACCTCTATGAAGTTCAGGTTGTTTCTTGGTATGACAACGAGAACAGCTACACATCACAGATGGTTAGAACAATCAAATACTTCGCAGAACTTTAATTCTTAAAGAATTGCAAAATAAGAGAGCAGGTGTAAAAACCTGCTCTTTTTTCATTGTTCATCAATATTCAATGTGTGTTTTAAAACGTTAATTTTTCTTACAAGGTAACTTCGTATTCGTTCATAACAATTATCAACTTCGGGATGCGGAATGTTTGAGCTTCCAATTATTTCTCTGAACATTCTGTTTAATCTTTTTCTTGCTTTAACAGACAGTTTTGGTGGTGGCAACGATTCATAATATTCAAAATCTTTATCCATAATAATCACCTCAGTTTATTTGGTATTACTAAATTTATTATATTTGGTAATACCAAATAAATCAAGACCTTTTTGACATATAATACAGTTGAAAAAGGTGGTGAGCAACTTGAAACAGAGAAAACTTGCACTCGGTAATCGTAATATAATTGGTGCACGAGTTACCGAAGCACGAAAAAATAAGAATATGAAACAAATAGAGTTGCTTACACAGTTGCAATTGAACGGTATTGAAATGAGTACACCTGCACTTTCACTTTTGGAAGGACAGAAAAGACCGGTTTCAGATATTGAGTTGAATGCATTGGCAAATATTTTGGAAGTATCTGTTGATTGGTTGTTGAAAAGAGAATAATGGACACAAGATTAAAAGATTTAAGAACAAACCACGATTTAACACAAGAACAATGTGCCAAAATTGCATTTATATCTAAAAATTCATATATACGATATGAAAATGGTACACGAGTTCCACCGCTTGATACAATAAAACTTTTTGCAGAATATTATAACGTGTCGATTGATTATATTGCAAAATTAACTAATGAAACAAAACCATATAAAAAATAAGTTTGAGCAGGTGTAAAAACCTGCTCTTTTTGTTTGGATTAAGATGTTTGATTATTGCCTCCCTCTAATGAGGGAGGTGGATTTGCCGTAAGGCAAAGACTAAGGGAGAGATAGTTAACAAAAAACTGACTACCCCTCAGTCTTTTTCTGCGAAAAAAGACAGCTCCCCTGACAAGGGGAGCCAAAGAAAACAACAATTTTGCGCTTTGCGCTTTGCGTTTTGCATTTTGCGTTTATTTCTTCATCTGGTCGAGAGTTTTGTGGAAGGATGGTAAGAATTCTTCGGCAAATATTTTAACTTCTTCTAACTCATTCTTTTCAATAGCTCTTAAAAGCTTTTCTTCGGCTTCACAGAATTCGCCGTTACCTGCCTTTCTTTCTTCAACACATTTTAAATATCCGCTGATTTTGTCGGCAGCCTTAACTAATTTCCAAAGTTCCTTATCTTCATTCTTCTTCTTGAAAAGTGATTCGTAAGACGGAAGTAAATCTTCAGGAAGCATTGAAAGGAGTTGCTTTGACGCATTCTTTTCAACTGCCTTATATGCTTCTTTTGTCTCCTTACTGTAATATTTAACAGGTGTCGGCAAGTCACCTGTGATTATTTCAGGTGTGTCGTGATAAAGACCTAAAAGAGAGGCTCTTTCGCAGTTGTAATTCTTGCCCAATCGTTCATTTCCGATAACTGCAAGGGCATAGCAGAGTTGAGCAACCTCAGCAGAGTGTTCACTTAAAGTTTCGTATCTTGTATTTCGCATCAACGCCCAACGATTTATGTACTTGGTACGGGATGTGAAAGCAAAAAAGTCATTTTTACCCATCAGATGTCCTCTTCTCTGAAACTTACCTTAAGTTCATCACGGCTTAACTTGATTTTTGTATATTTAACACCTGCTGCGTCAAACATTCTGCGTGAAACACGATTGCCAACGGTGTCTTTATATTTGTCGGAGATGTAAAGCACTTCCTTGATACCACTCTGAATAATTGCCTTTGCACATTCGTTGCAAGGGAAAAGAGCAACATAAATTTTGCAACCGTTTAAGTTTCTGCCACCGTTGTTGAGAATTGCATTGAGCTCAGCATGGCAAACATAAGGATACTTTGTGTCGAATTCGTCACCACTTCTGTCCCATGGGAATTCGTCGTCGTTGCAACCGTGTGGGAAACCATTGTAACCTACTGACATAATCTTGTTGTTGTCGTCAACAATACAAGCGCCAACCTGTGTACTTGGGTCCTTGCTTCTGTATGAAGAAAGCAAAGCAATACCCATAAAGTATTCGTCCCAGCTGATGTAATCTTCTCTTTTAGCCATTTTTATTCTCCTTTAATTCTATCCCAATATAATTTTGCTGCTTGTTCGGTTTTGTTATCACCGAATTCATAATATTTTTTATTTTTCAAATTGTCGGGAAGATACTGTTGTTTAACCCAGCGATTTGGATAGTCGTGAGGATAGAGATAGTTCTGTCCCTTGACTTTGGCATCTTCACCGTCAAAATGCTTATTCTGTAACTGTCTTGGAATTTTACCATAATTGCCTTTGCGCACATCGTCAAGGGCAGCAAAAATTCCGTCGTGACCGGTGTTTGATTTTGGACTTGTTGCTACAAGCACAACTGCATCACCCAATGGAATTGCAGCCTCAGGCATACCTACCTGCATTGCAATATCACAGGCAGCCTTGACAATCGGTAAAATCTGTGGATAAGCAAGTCCAACATCTTCACTTGCACAGACAAGCAGTCTGCGAATTGCTGAAACCATATCGCCTGCTTCAAGTAGTCTTGCAAGATAATGAAGTGCTGCATCAGGGTCACTTCCTCGCATACTCTTTTGATAAGCAGAAAGAATATCGTAATGCTCGTCACCGAATTTGTCGTAACGGAAGGTGTTTTTCATTGTAAGACTACCAGTGTTTTCAAGAGTAATCACTCTCTTGCCATCGACAATACTTGCCGAAAGGACACAGAGTTCCACAAAATTCAATGATTTTCTCACATCACCACCACAAGCAGTGGCAATATGCTCACAAACACCGTCTTCAATGTCAAGCGGAATACCCGTTTCATTTTCTAAAAACTCAAATCCACGTTTGATATTAGGAACAATGTCCTCAGGCGTAACGGATTTGAACTCAAAAACAGTACAACGAGAAAGGACAGCCGAATAAATGTAGAAATACGGATTTTCCGTTGTGGATGCAATAAGAGTAATCTTACCACTTTCAATATATTCAAGCAAACTCTGTTGTTGCTTTTTATTGAAGTACTGAATTTCGTCAAGGTATAAAAGAATTCCATTTGGCGCTGCAAAGGTGTCAAGCTCACTTACTATCGCCTTTATATCTGCCGTGCTTGCATTTGTACCGTTGATATGGTGGAGTTTGCGATTTGTGTTTTTCGCAATAATCCTTGCAAGTGTTGTCTTGCCTGTACCTGACGGACCGTAAAATATTAAATTTGGAAGATAACCTGACTCAACAATGTTGCGGAGAGGCATATTTTCGCCCAACAAATGGCGTTGTCCAACCATATCGTCAATGGTTTGTGGACGAAGTCTGTCAGCTAATGGTGTTGACATAATCTCACTTCACTATTTCTAAAATTTCTTCTGCTGTATCAACAATGTATTCGGCATTGTATTCTTTAAAATCTTCAAGAGTGCCGAATCCGTAAGTCACTGCAAGACAAGGAATACCAACCTGATGTGCACCCTCAATGTCGAATTTTGTATCGCCGACCATAAGAGTTTCTTCCATAGTTGCACCTATGTTTTTCATTGCATTTTCGATAACTGTTGCTTTGCTTTCACTTGTGTTGTCAAATTCAGTACCACCAAGGAAATCAAAGTAATTTTTTATGTCGAGATTTTCACAAATCTGGTCAATAAAATGTAATGGCTTTGAAGATGCTGTTGCAAGGATATAGCCCTTCTCTTTTAACTTTTTAAGAGTTTCAGCAACACCGTCATAGAGTTTGCTTTCAAGATAGCCGATTTTTCTGTATCTCTCACGGTATTTATCCGTCATTTCCCAAGCGTGCTTGTCATCAAAGCCACAATAAACAGTAAAGCTGTGGTAAAGTGGAGGGCCTATGAACTTTTTAAGCAAATCAGCAGGAGGTGTTCCGTGGTCATAGCTTTCAAAGGCATAGGTAAGGCTCTTGAAAATTCCCTCTGATGAATCGGTGAGTGTACCGTCAAAATCGAATAAAATATATTTAAAATTACTCATGGATTATAATTTCATACTCCTTGTACCAAGATTCGCCAATGGTGAGAGAATTTCCGTATTCTCTTTCTGTGATATCACCATTAAAATCTTCTCCGTCACATCTGCCATACCAAGGTTCAATACATACAAAAGGTGCATTTTTCTTTGCAGGTGACCAGATACCGAAAACTTTCGTGTCGAATCTTACTGTTAAATATTTCTTATCGTCAACAAGTGAAATTTCAGTTACATCACTGTTTTCAATAATAAGTGCATCATTGTCAAAAATACTATCGTGAAGGACGAAACTGCTGTCAACGTCATATCTTAGTGAAGTATAAAGTCCGTTGGAATTGATAAGGTTGTATTTAAGATTTTCACCATTCATTGTGAGGACAGTTTTACTTTTTTCACAGTAAAAAGCAGGATGTGCACCGATTGAGAAATAAATTGTTTTATCGTCTGTGTTTTCCACTTTCCAACCAACAATGATTTTATCGTTTGCAAGCTCAAATGAACAGATAAGACGGAATTTAAAAGGATATTTCTCCAGAGTTTCTTCGCTACTTGTCAATTCAAAGGAGATTTTGTTTTCGGTTTGCTCAACAAGAGTGAATTCGCTATCCCTTGCAAAGCCGTGCTGACCGAGAGAATACTCTTTTCCGTTATATGTAGTCTTTCCGTTTTTGTATTTACCCACCACGGGGAAAAGTACAGGACTTTTTCTGCCCCAATATTCAGGGTCTCCTTGCCAAAGCATCTCTTTATTTTCTTTTTTGTTGAAAATTGAAGAAAGCTCAGCACCGTGAGTGTCGATTGCTATCTTTAGGTTTTTATTTTCGAGATAATGTAACATAAAATCACCTTTTGTCATTATACAATAATCTCTCGGAATAGTCAACATATTAACAAACATTTGTTCGATAAAATTTGTTAAAATTTACAATAAAATTTGTGAAATTCCCTTTTATTTTTTGTTTCTTTGTGTTATACTATTAAAGACGTTTGAGCATTTTTAGAAAAAATAAAGATATCAGGCGTTTTTTAATGTAGTTTTTTAGTTTAACCATAGATTATTTGATTTTGAGGGGGAAGTTGGCCTTGGAAAAAATCATAATAAACGGCGGCAGAAGATTAGTCGGCGAAGTTGAAATAAGCGGTGCTAAAAATGCTGTTGTTGCGATAATTCCGGCAACTATTCTCGCAGAAGGCGTTTGCAGGATTGAGAACATTCCTAACATCAGCGACGTTTCTGCAATGATTAAAATATTACGCCACTTAGGCGCTGAAATAAAGATGATTAACAAAAGTACTCTTGAAATTGATACTACTCATGTTCGTACCAATGTTGTCGGACACGATTTGTCAAAGCTCATGCGTGCTTCATATTACTTTATTGGTGTTCTTTTAGGCAAATTCAACCATGCAAAGGTTGCAATGCCGGGTGGCTGCCAGTTTGGTGTTCGTCCTATCGACCAGCATATCAAGGGGTTTGAGGCGCTTGGTGCAACAGTTTCTATGGAAGAAAATGCCATGGTTGACGTTAAGGCAGAAAATCTTTTGGGTTCATCTGTTTATTTCGACGTTGTGTCAGTTGGGGCTACAATCAATCTTATGCTGGCTGCTGTTAAGGCAAAGGGTCTTACAGTTATCGAGAATGCTGCAAAGGAACCTCATATTGTTGATCTTGCAAACTTCTTGAACTCTATGGGTGCCGATGTTCGTGGTGCCGGTACTGATGTTATTAAAATCCGTGGTGTGGACAAGCTTCACGGTTGTGAATATGCAATTATCCCTGACCAGATTGAGGCAGGAACATATATGGTTGCAGCTGCTGCAACACAGGGTGATGTTCTTATTAAGAATGTTATTCCTAAGCACCTTGAATCAATTACTGCAAAGCTTATTGAATGTGGTGTAGTGGTTGAGGAAAATGACGATTCTATCAGAATTTATTCAGATTGTCGTCCAAATCATTGTAGTGTAAAAACAATGCCTCATCCTGGTTTCCCAACAGATATGCAACCTCAGATTTCAGTACTTTTGTCCGTTGCAAGAGGTAACAGTATGGTAAGCGAAAGCGTTTGGGATACTCGTTTCCGTTATGTGGAGCAGTTGCTTCGAATGGGTGCAAAAATTACTGTTGACGGTAAGTCTGCTTTCATTGAAGGTGTTGAGAGGCTAAAAGGTGCTCCTGTTATTGCAAACGACCTTCGTGCAGGTGCAGCAATGGTAATTGCTGGTCTTGTGGCTTCCGGTACAACTGAAATTGAAGAAATTCACCACATTCAGCGTGGATATGATAACATAATTGAAAAATTACGTAGCTTAGGTGCGGATATCGAATTACGAAACAGTCCTGATGACGAAAAAACCGTATTGAGCGTAGGCTAAAAATTGACTAAAGGACGGTTAAACACCGTCCTTTTTGTATAGGAGAAATAAAATGGCAAAATTCTGTCCCTTGTTTTCATCATCAACGGGTAATTCAATATACATAGGTGGCGGGGATGATTCCATTCTCATCGATGCAGGTATGACTGCAAAACAGATTGAACAGTCCCTTTTTGGTATCGGTGTTGATGCTGATAGTATCCGTAACATCTTTATAACTCATGAACATAGCGACCACGTAAAAGGACTTAAGGTTTTTACAAAAAAACATAAGGCAAGAGTGTTTATGACTCAGGGGACTTATGAAGCTCTTGTAAAAACAGATGCTCTTGACAATGTAAATGACTGTAGAATTATTACTGACGACGGAATTGACATTGGTTGTATGCTGATAAAACCTTTTGCTATATCCCACGACTGCAACGAGCCTTGCGGATATACTGTTGAGATGGCGAATGGCAGAAAGCTTTCCGTTGCAACTGACCTTGGTGTTATGACCGAAACAGTTTTTGATGCGTTGAAAGGCTCTGACCTTGTAATGCTTGAATCAAATCACGATATAAATATGCTTCAATGTGGTGGATATCCATATATTTTAAAGCGTAGAATTTTAGGTGACAAAGGTCATCTTTCCAACGAGGTTTGTGCTCAGACTCTTGTAAAACTTTTAGAAACAGGTACAACAAGATTCTTTTTAGGACATTTAAGCAGGGAAAACAATCTTCCCACACTTGCTTATCAGACAAGCGTATGTGCTCTCACAATGGCAGGGGCTCAAGAGGGTGACGACTATTACATCAGAGTTGCAAAACCTGTTTGGGATGAAAGGGCTTTTATATTATGATGAATGTTCAACTGATTGTGCTGGGTAAATTAAAAGAAAAATATATGAAGGATTTTTCTTTGGAATATGAAAAAAGACTTTCAGCATATTGTAAATTGGCAATTACTGAACTTGAACCTGTAAAATTATCCGATAACCCATCACAAAGTGAAATCGAAAATGCTTTAAGTAAAGAAACACAGATGATAATGGCAAAGATTCCCAAAAATTCATTTGTTTTTTCAATGTGTATTGAGGGAAAACAGATGTCGTCCGAGGACTTGTCGCAAAAGCTTAACGATATTGCACTTTCAGGAAAAAGCTCCGTTGTTTTTATAATAGGAAGCTCTTTCGGACTTTCCGACGAAATAAAAAGAATGTCCGACTTTGAATTTTCAATGTCGAAAATGACTTTTCCTCACAAATTGGCAAGAATAATGTTGGAGGAACAGATTTACCGTGGCTTTTCCATAAGTAACAACGGAAAGTACCATAAATAGTTTATAAAAAAACAAAAATTTATTATCAATTTGTTAAAAATTAAATGTTATATTTTTCACAAAAGAGGAGGTATTCCTATGCAAAAAGAAAAAATTCTTGTAGTTGATGATGAAAAAAATATATGCGACCTATTGAGAATGTATCTTGAAAAAGAGGGTTATTCAGTGGTTATCGCTTACACAGGTCTTGATGCTGTTAATATATTTGCCAGTGAAAATCCTGACCTTGTGTTGCTTGATGTTATGTTGCCACAGCTTGACGGCTGGCAGGTGTGTCGTGAAATCAGAAAAACAAGCGAAACACCAATTATTATGCTCACTGCAAAAGATGAGGTTTTTGACAAGGTTTTAGGTCTTGAGTTGGGTGCTGACGACTATATTACAAAGCCTTTTGATACTAAGGAGCTTGTTGCACGAATCAAGGCTGTTCTTCGTCGTACAACACAGGTTAAGGAAACTGACATAAAGGAAGTTAAATACGATAAACTTACAGTTAACCTTTCAAACTATGAGTTGATTGTTGACGGAGTTGCTGTGGATACTCCACCAAAAGAGCTTGAGCTTATTTATCATCTTGCAAGCAATCCTGATAGGGTGTTTACCCGTGACCAGCTTCTTGATGATGTATGGGGCTTTGATTATTATGGTGACAGTCGTACAGTTGATGTACACATCAAACGTCTTCGTGACAAGCTTAAAGGTGTTTCCGACGAGTGGGAATTAAGAACAATCTGGAGCGTCGGATATAAGTTTGAAACTCATGGCAAAAAATAATTTCTTTAAACGAAGGTTGCAAAGAATGGGGCGATTTTTTACGCATCTGCCTCTGTTTGCGAAATACCTTGCAATTATGACAAGTCTTATGCTGGTAAGTTATATCGTTCTGGCGTCTGCATTGACAGTCTTTCTTTCTACAAGATGGACAAAGGAAACAGAGACTTCGTTGACACAGAATGTTAAACAGAATGCGGAATATTGCGAAAATCTTTTTGCGAAATGCAGTACAAACGAAGAGCTTAACAGCGCATTTATAATAATATGTAATAATATCGGAATTACATCAACTGCCATTGATGCAGATTTGTTTTTTGCAAATGCTTCCGGTGATGTTCTTATCTGTCCTGAGGATTTTAATTACGAATACTCAGCATCAAGCGAGAACTGTCCTATTCACAGGGACTATCATCTTACGGAGAAGGTCATTGAGGATGCAAAAAAACAGCCTATGCTTTTCAGGGATAAAGATGAAAGCATAATGGATGAGTATTTCTTTATGGCTTCATACCCTGTAACAGTCAGAGGAAATGTTGTGGGTGTTATTTTTGCAGTTAAACCTGTTCAATCGAGTTTGCGAGAATATACAACCAATATGGCGGGTATGTATCTCTCATCTGCTCTTTTTGCCTCGGCACTTTCTTTCCTTGTAATTTATGCTTTTACAGCAAAAATGACCAACCCTTTGCGTCAGATGTCAAATGCTACAAAATCCTATGCAAAGGGTGATTTCAGCAAACGAGTTCAGGTAAGAGGCTCCGACGAATTGGCAGAGCTTTGTAAATCCTTTAACCAGATGGCTTCAGCACTTTCTGTGTTGGAATCCTCAAGACGAAGCTTTGTGGCAAATGTGTCCCACGAGTTGAAAACTCCGATGACTACAATCAGTGGATTTATTGATGGGGTTCTTGACGGTACAATTCCAAAGGAACAGCATGAAGAGTATCTTACAATCGTTTCAAACGAAGTTAAACGCCTTTCCCGATTAGTTGTTTCAATGCTTAATCTTTCAAAAATTGAAGCAGGAGAACTTGAATTGAAAGAAAGTGAGTTTGATATTACTCAGTTGTTGCTCAGCTGTATGTTGACCTTTGAACAGGAAATTGAAAAAAAGGAAATCGATATTGTCGGCTTTGAAAACATGAAGACTGCACTTGTCTGTGCAGACAGAGATATGATTTATCAGGTTGTATATAATTTGATTGACAATGCTGTAAAGTTTACCCAGCAGGGTGGAGAAATCGAGGTTTCTGTTGAACGAAAAATCGGAGGAAGCGTAATTGTTTCCATTAAAAACTCCGGTGAGGGAATTGATTCTGAAGAAATCGGCAGAATCTTTGAACGTTTCTACAAAGTTGACAAATCAAGAAGTTATGACAACAAGAGTGCTGGTCTTGGCTTGTATTTGTGTAAGACCATTATCGATATGCATAACGGAAAAATATATGCTGAAAGTGAAAAGGGAATCTTCACAAAGTTCACCTTTGAACTTGGAAGCGAAAAGAAGAATTAATTACATCATTGGAATATATTGGAGGAAGACCTATGGATGAAAATATGAACAGAGATGTTAATCCACAGGAAGAAAAAACAAGCTTTAATGCACAACCAACAGGTGGATATTATCAGAGTTATACACCACCTGTTAACAGTTTTTACCAACCACCAAAACCACCTGAAAAGAAGAAAAAGAAAAAAGGTGCTTTGATTGCTCTTTTGCTTGTGGTTGGTGTATTGCTTATTTCTGCAATAACTCTTGGGTATAGAATTCTCAGCTATTCAGGATCGGAAGAAGCTCCAAAGGGTGATGACACAAAACTTGATTTGGTACAGCCACCTGTTTCGGAGGAAAAAAACACAGCTGACGGACCACTTTCTGCAAAAGAAGTCTATAAAAAGGTTCACGAAAGTTCAGTTGGCGTTATTGTTTATTCAGGAAATGCTACTCAGGTTTATTCTGAAGGTACAGGCATTGTAATGGGATATAATTCTGACAAAACTGCAACATATATTATCACCTGTGCCCATGTAATTAATGCTAAAAACCCTAAAATCGTTGTTCAGACAGCGGATGGAGAACAGCTTGACGCATATATTGTGGGACTTGATGTAAAAACAGATATTGGTGTTCTTCGTGTAATGGGAACAGATTTGAAACCTGCTGATTTTGCCGACTCATCGGCTCTTGAGGTTGGTGACGAGGTTTATGCTATCGGTAATCCCGGTGGCATGCAGTTCTTCGGTTCATTTACAAACGGTATGGTTTCTGCTATCGCTAGACCTGTAAACAGCCCTGTTGGATATGAGGTTGCTTGCGTTCAGCACACTGCTCCAATCAATCCCGGTAACTCAGGTGGAGCATTAGTTAACGGGTATGGTCAGGTTGTTGGTATAAATTCATCAAAAATCGCCTCTGAAGATTATGAGGGTATGGGATTTGCCGTGCCATCTTCAACAGTAAAAGAAATTGTTGATGAATTGATTAAAAACGGAAAGGTGCTTAACAGGCCTGTTTTAGGTATTGAATTCACCTCTGCAATGAACAATCAGGTTTACTCAATTCTTGTTCGTGCAAACGATTTACCTTCAGGAGCAATTGTGATTGCATCCATTTCAAACGGAAGCGACTTGCTTAATACCGATGCTAAAGAAGGGGATATGATTATTGCTGTAAACGGCAAAAATCTTGATTCCTATGAGGTGTTGATGGAAGTTATTGAAAACGGTAAGGTTGGTGACACCCTTACACTTACCATTGCAAGAGTTGACGGAAATTACAAGGTTACAACTTTTGATGTTACTGTGAAATTGGTTGATGAAACAACAGTTTCACAAAAACAGGCTGAGAATGAACCAACATTCCCATTCCCATTTGAATAAAATTAAATAAAGTATGAAAGGTATAGTCTTGGGACTATGCCTTTTTATTTTGTTATTTTTACTAAAAATAGCCATAAAATTTTGTAACAGAAAGGAAAAATCTGTCTTTGACTCTGTTGATTTAGATATTTTTTGTTGTTATAATAATATGGATAAATAGAGGAGTGGTAATTTGTGGCAGAATTAGAAAGAACTTATAAAAGCTTTACAGAATGGGAAGAAAAGTCAAAACAGACAGAATATACTGAAGAAACTCCACTTTTAGCAGAGGATGGAACTCTCCTTGCAAAAGGTTGGGCAAGAAGAAATGTTTTTACTTACGACAGAAAACTTTCTAATCCTAACTGGAGAAAAAAAGAGTGGGATTTTTACGTTATCAGAAACAGACATTATCAGGTTGAACTGAGTTTTGCTAATATTTCTATCGGTGGTTATGTGTGTGCAAAGCTTATCGACCTTGAAGCAAAGGGAATTATTGCAGAGGCTAACTATATTTATGTGGGACAAAGTTCAAAGTATCCGATGAATCCAAAAGGTGATGTGCCAAACTATTTCCGTGCAAACGTAAGGGAAGCACAGGTTGAGTTTGATACTCACGAAACATACAGAACCCTTTGGTTCAAAGGTTTTGACCACGGAAAAGCTGTTGAATGTAATTTCCATATGGATATTATGCCGGGACTTGAAAACATCACAACAGTTTTACCTTTCAAGGACGAACCAACAAGATACTTTATGACAACAAAACAGCTCAATATGCCTTGTAGTGGTACATACAGATTCGGCAATGATGTTTATGAGTTTTCAAAGGAAGACACCTTCTGTTATATGGACTGGGGACGTGTTAATACACCTTATGAATTAGTATGGTATTGGGGAACCGGAAATCATTATGTATATGATGAAAATGGTGAAAAGCATCTTTTCGGTTTTGAAATTACATGGGCAATCGGTGATGAGAATAATGCCACAGAAACCAGTCTTTTCTGGGACGGTAAGGTACATAAAATTGGCGCTGTCGATGTTAAGGCATTTCCGAAAGGACGATTTATGGAAGATTGGGAATTTGTTTCCGACGACGGAAGATTTAACCTTACCATGACTCCTACTTTCGATAATCATTCCGATTTAAATATTGCTGATATTGCTAGAATGCATTGCCATCAGGTTGAGGGCTTATGGAATGGCACGGTTATACTTGATGATGGCAAGGAAATCGAAATTAAGGATATGTTTGCCTGGTGCGAATATGTTGAAAATAAGTGGTAAAATACAGTTTTAAGGACAGGAAGACTCCTGTCCTTTGTTTTTTCTCTACACAGTGTACAAAAAAATTGGGATATTTTAGTATATTTGAATATTCCATTTTGCAAAATAATTGTGTATAATTAGTATGTACAAATTTGATTATATCTCGGAGGAGAAAATATGAGTAAACAAGAACTTTTCTGCGAGAAAAACGGTAAGCTCCACACATGGCACACCATTCTTACGGGCTTTGCTTTTCTCACAACATCAATCGCATGGGCAATTTATGACCCATACATCACAAAGATTCTTAACAGATTGCTTACAGAATCAGTGTTCATAACAAACCTTAGTGCAAAGCTTAACGAAGCATTCCCAGTGCTTGCAAAATTTGCTGAAACACAGGGCCAGGATGTTAACGTTGCTGGTGGTGGAATTACTCTTGTTCCATTGTTTATTGGTGTTATTATGACATTCGATAACATCTTTGGTGTTATTTTCCAGCCTACATTTGGTAAACTTTCAGACCGTTGCCGTTCAAAACTTGGCAAACGTCGTCCGTTCATTGTTTATGGAGCACCGGTTTCTGCTCTCCTTTTTGCACTTATTCCATGGGTTGCATTAAAGTCAACTCTCCCTGTAACAATGATTTTCATCATTCTTTTCGTGTTCTCAATGTCACTCTGGCGTGCTCCTGCAGTTGCTTTGATGCCAGCACTTACACCTCCTGCACTTCGTAGTGAAGGTAACGCTATTATCAACCTTATGGGTGGTGTTGGTTCTGTTATCGGTATGGTAGCAGGTGCTCTTGTCAGTGCAATTTATCTCCTTGTAACAGGAGTTAAAGTTACTGCTGAAAACGAACAGCAGACAAGTTTCCCATACGTATTCTTGCTTGGTGCAATCGTTATGGTTATCGGTATGCTTGTTGTTCGTATCTGGGTTAAAGAGCCTTCAAGTCTTGAAGATGTTGCATCAAAGAATCAGTATGCTGGCGAAAAGGCAGCTAAGAAAGCTGAAAAGGAAGCAAAGAAAGCTGAAAAGCTTTCAAAGGGTGAAAGAAAGAGCCTTATCTTTATGCTTGGTGCTTTGTTCTTCCTCTTCTGTGGTACAAACGCTATTACAACATTCTTCGCACTCTTTGCGCAGGAAGTTCTTGGCAAGAATACAGGCGAAGCAACAATTATGACAACATTATTCGCAGTTTGTTCAGCAGTTGCTGCAATCCCTGCAGGTAAAATGGGTAAAAAGCTCGGTAGAAAGAAGACTATTCTTATCGGTCTTGTAGTGTTCATGGCTGTGTTCCTTCTCTACGTATTTACACGTAGTATGGCTATTATCTGGCTTGCACTTATCCTTGGTGGTGCTGCTAATATGTTCATCACAGTTAACACACTACCACTCGTTCTTGAAATCGGTGGTATAGATAAGGTTGGTACATTCACAGGCTACTACTACACAGCAACATTCTCAGCACAGATTGCATCTCCAATCGTTTACGGTATTGTTCGTATGTTCTCTGGCACATACCTTTCGCTCTTCGTTTACAGCCCGATTATGTTCATTCTCAGTATCCTTTGCCTCCTCTTCGTTAAACACGGTGAGGCTATTCCTCAGGAAATTGTTGATAAAATCGAAGAAGAAAATGCCGACTAATTAAATAACAATAAATCTACCCACCGAAGGAATATTCCTCGGTGGGATTTTGTTGTTGTGTGTTGATAAAACGAACAAACTGTCGAAGAATCATTTTGTCCTTGCAAAAAGAAAAATTTTATGATAATATAGGTTGATTATTTTTATGGAGATGATTTAATGAAAAGAATTATTAGCATTCTTCTTGCTGTATTAGTAGTTTTCAGCATGCTTGCTGTTACAGCTTCTGCAGCAAAAGCACCTACAATTTCTGCAAAAGCTAACGTAAGTTCACCAAAAGTTGGCGATACGGTTAAGGTAACAGTAAGTACATCAAAGAACTCGAAAATGTGTTCAGCAACTTTATCTGTATTATACGATTCAGAATATTTCAAGGTAGTTAGTAAAACAGGTACTGAAGCTTTCTCTTTGGAGCAGTTTGGTGTATCAGAAGGAAAAGTTGTTTTCTTAGGAGTAACAAATTCAACAATTAAAGACAGTGCAACAGAACTTTTCACAGTTGAATTCAAGGTGCTTAAAACAGGTGGGAAAATTACAGTTTCTGCTGACGAAATTTATGTAGCTGATGGTGATACTGACGTTGATGTTACAAGCAAAGTTAGCCCAGTTACATTAACACTTGATGGAGTATGCAACCATAGTTGCCATAAGGGTGGTATTAGTGGTTTCTTCTGGAGTATCACTAACTTCTTCAACAAACTTTTTGGAAAAAACCAGTATTGCGTATGTGGTGTAGCACATTATTAAATCGTAATAAGATTACAAGACTCTCCTCAAAAAGGGAGTCTTTTTTCTTCCCTTGCAAAAGCAAAAAAACTGTGTTATTATGAAATTACAATGTTTATGGAGCTGATTTTATGAGAAAGATTATAAGCATTCTTCTTGTTGTGATAATGCTTTTCGGCCTATTAGCTGTAACATCTTCTGCAGCAAATATTCCAACAATTAAGGCAACGGCAAATACAAACACAGTAAAAGTTGGCGACACTGTTACAGTAACAGTAGGCACATCTGCTAGCTCCAAACTATGTGTAGTAAATCTCTGCTTAGAGTACAACACAGAGTATTTTGAAGTGACACGTAAAGCAAGTGCAGAAGCATTTTCTGTGGAGGAGCTTATTGTATCAGAGGGAAAGGTTAAGTTTGGCGCTGTTGTGAATTCAACAATTCAAGATAGTGCAACAGACTTTTTTACAGTTGATTTCAAGGTGCTTAAAACAGGAGGAGAAATCAAACTAGTTGTGGGTGAAGCCTATATTGTGGATGGTGAAAATGACATTAATATAACAGAACAGATTAATGGTAACACGCTTGCATTCAGTTGTGCTCACTTTGATACAGACACACAAGTAACAAAGGAGTCAACATGTACTGAGTTTGGTACAAAGACAATCATTTGTAAAGAGTGTGGTGCAACAGTTGGAACAGAACGGATTCCTGTAGCAGAACATGATTTCGAAACACCAATAGTAGTTAAAAAAGCTACATGTACAGAAAAGGGACTTAAAGAGGGTAAGTGTAAGAATTGTGAAGCAACAACCCGGGAAGATATTCCAATAGTTGACCACGAATTTGGCGAATGGGAAGAGGTGACGCCTGCAACAGAAACTCAAGACGGTGTCAAGGAAAGAAAATGCACCGGTTGCGGTAAAACAGAGCAGGGAATTATCCCTAAACTTGGTCACAAATATAATCCGGTTGTTACAGCACCAACATGTACAGAAGGTGGATATACAACATATGTATGTGATTGTGGAGATACTTACATAAGCGATTATACAGATGCTCTTGGTCATAGTGATGGTGACGATGACGGATGTTGTGATAATTGTGATGAAGTTCTTGACCCATCAAAAGCATGCGACCATAACTGCCACAAAAAGGGAATCAAAGGCTTCTTCTGGAAGATAGTCAATTTCTTCAATAAGCTTTTCGGTAAAAAGCAGTACTGTGAATGTGGTGTAGCACATTATTGATATAATAAAAATTACCCGTCGAGGATAATTCCCCGACGGGCTTTTTTATGTGCTTGCTGTTTCGTGGAAAACAATTTGTGATTTTAAAACTATCGCCTGACAGGATGAATCGTATTCAGCCTCGTCGCAAACTGCTTTGAGAATGTTGTAATTTTGTTCAAAAAGCAAGAATGTAGTAAGACGTTCAAAAATCTTGTGACCTGCAATTCCACCCATACTATATGGAAGATAGATATCCATACTGATAGTTGTTTTTATTTCTCGGTTTTTTGTAGTGACAATTTCACCGGTATCAAGGGTGTTTGTAAGCTTTGGACCGATTTCACAACCCTTTGCAGAAAAAGCAATAATGGGTTTACTTATGGGTGTAGGTTTAATATCATTTTCGTAAGCGAATACACAGGTTAAATCGGAAAACCTTTCATGGCTTGAAATAGCCAACATGACATTTTCCACATTCATTGTGCTTACATTCATTCGCATACCTCCGTTGTTTTTCTTATGATTGCCCAGATATAAAGAGCGCGGTCGTCAAACCTAATCTTTTCTGCACGGTCAATCATATATAAATTCTTTTCACTGTCGTGGATTCTATAGGTGTTATTGAGTTTTGTAAGGTCGTGGTCGACAGGTCCCAGATAGAGATAAACATCGTTTTTGTTTATTCCTAAAGGAGTATAATCACCTTGTTGATACAATTTGTTTTTGTATCGTAAAGGCTGAATAAAAGCCTTGAAATGAGAACTTCTCCAACCGTCTGCACCTGTTAAAAACACATTGTTACCATAGGATGAGAAAAGACTGTTAAAAGTCATATTTCCACCGCCTTAAACACAAAATCCACATCTGTTAAATATTCTGATGCCTGAAGAAGTGCCTCGTCACGGAATTTTACTGCAGATTCAAAGCCTGAATTATTGCTTTTGCTTATGGTGATGTCACCAGCTTTAAAGGATGAGAAATTCTCACTTGATGTACATTGTAAAAGTGAGTAGCTATAAAGTGCGATTCCTGCACAAGCGTTGATTACTGCAGGTTCATCCTCATTTTTTATATCTTTTAGCCTTTTTGAAAGCTGGCTGCAGGCTGAAAGGCAGAATGGCATAGCCTTTTTGACTTCTTCTGCCGATAAAATTCCTGTATCTTCAAGCACCTTAGAAACGGACCATACATTTATCATGATAGTCACCCAAAATTAACCATTCATAACTTTTGCAGAGTCTGCAAAGATTTTTGCGAAACCTGAAATCTGTGTAATTGCAGCACGCTCAAGCTGACGGTCAATAAGACGGTCAAAGTCTGTCTGCACACCACCTGCAGTTACCATCTCAAGGGCATAGTTCTTATCAAGAGCAACAAGCTTCTTGTTAAGGTCTGTTGATTTGATGAGCTTTGCACCGAGAGGAGTAATCATTGTGCCGTTTCCGTGGAAATTGAGTCCTGCAGGAGCATCACGGAATTCAGGCATTGTGAGAAGCTTTGCCATAATGTCAGGAGATGCGATAAGTGTGTTCATCTCGTATGGTGAAAAGCTGTTCCAAAGCTTGATTAAATCCTCATATGTGATTGTTCCAGCTGTTGCAGGAGCAATTATTTCTGCAGGATTGTCGTTACCGTCACCATCAATAAGTACATTAACTGCATCCTTGAACTGTGAACGTGCAATATATGCACCAATCTGACGGAGTGTTACTGTGAAAAGGTCAAGGCGTTGGAAACGGATTGCCTCGTAAGATGCAACGAGCATTCTGCCACGCTTTTTAAGTGTAACAAGGTTTTCCTGAGTATGAACAACTGTTTCAGGAATCTGTGCGCCTTCGGCAACTTCTTTAAGTTCCTTTTCGTCAGCAGTCGGAACTGATGTGATTGTTCTGTAATCAAGACCTTCAATATTTGTCTTTGTTGCTACGATTGAATCAAGGTGTTTACCTTCTTCAATACCCTGACGTACTGCACGTGAAACATATTCAGGGAAAAGCACTGCAGAGTCGGTTGTTGCAAAGAATTTGTCAACAGTTGAACTACCTGCACCCTTAAGTTTGATGTCAAAACGCTTTAACTGACGTTCAAATGCGTCAAGACCTTCAAGGCTTGTACCTTTGTAGTTTTCACTTGGGTCAATGCTTTCAAGTTCTGAAAGGAAGCCCTTTCTTGTACCATAAAGTCCTTTGTCGAGTTTAATTGTTTCAAAATTAGCCATTATAAAATTCCTCCTTAGAATTTGAACTCACTATTTGAGTTGTTTTCAGATTTTTCTTCTTTATAAAGTTGGCTGACAGGTGGAATAACCTTGTTAGCCTGTTTTGTGAGAGATGTGCAAAGTGTTTCAAGAGTTTCTGATGAAAGACCTTTTAAGATTTCGTCAACACAATCTTCTTTGAGAGTTGGAATTGTCAATGCGAAACTCTTTTTTGCACTGATGATAAGAGAATTACGGTATTTTTCACCGTCAAGACTCTTTTCCTTAAGTGAATCCATATAGTCCGAGAGTTTGCCTAATTCTTTTTCGTTAAGAGTAAGGCTTTTTTCTTCCTTTATGGATTTTAAAATGTTTTCCATAGTTTTCTCCTTTTTAAATGACTTGGTAACACCTGCATTTCTCTGTGCAGGCACTGCCACAAAGGACCATTCATAAGCATCAGTAATGTCCGTAATGGTTTTGTAGCAGGTTTCACCATTATATTTGCGTCCTGCAATATGATTGCAATGACTGTCACCACAGATTGAGCAGATTCGTTTTTCACTTGCAAAGCTTACGCTGACCTCTTTTTTGATACCACTTTCAATATCCTTAATGAGTGAAGCATTTTTGTCACTGCGGATTGTGTAACACCATGCTTTGAGATAGGTGTAATCTCTGCCGTCAACAGTTTTTCGAGTATTATCGCAAATTACCTGAGTTTTGTATGTGCGACAACTCTGGTCCTCACTTTTCATACTGTGGTTGAGAATTCCTGTCTTGCCAACAAAAAGACTTTCAAGAGACTTCAAAGCATTTTCATCAAAACGTTCAAAATCACGGTCAATATCGTTGTCACAAAGAACAACGCTGAAAGTGAAAACATCTTCCCTTTCTAACTTTTTAAGAGTATGCTCGTTGATTAAAAGCATATCTTCATCAGTGGGAATACCAATTTCATTTGTTGTGGAATAGGATTTGTTAATCATTGTTTTCACCTCCTAAAGCCTTTGCCTGAGCAGAATAAAGGTCTGCACGAGCCTGTTCAACTGCGTCCTGTAATGTGATTTCGTCCCACACTACCTCAACTCCGTCACTGTTGCCACAGAAACGAAGAAACAAAGAGCAAATCTTTTCAATAACAGGTGTGAGAATTCGTCTGTATGCAGTTAATTCTGTTGTGAGAGCGTCTGCCTGCTGTGATGACATTCTCTCCGTTGTGCTCCACGAAATGCCAAGCATAAATGGTGGAATGGAAAGCTTTGCAATAATCTGTTCAAGCATCTGTCTTACGGGAATTTCGCTGTCGAGAATCTGTCCGTCAGCTCCGATTACCTTAATCTGAACATCACCAACAGCAACAAAATCCTTGACACTGCTACCATTCATGGCATTTGACCACTCGGTAGCAATCTGTGTTGCTCTTTCTTTGGCGTAGGCGCGGTCAAGCATATCCGAGCCTGGATTGTATGTAACAGCATATCGCAGATTTCCTGCTCTTTCCCAATTCTGCCCCATTGAGTTGTAGATTTTCAAAAGAACTGATGCCACAAAGGGGAGTCCCTTTAAAATTGAATTACCAGTAATGCTACCTGCTTCAGGATTAAGTGTTGAATACATTACAAGTTCCTGATATTTAACAGGTGTGCCTGAATTTGAGTCAGGACTACAGATAAGCACCTCGTTAAAATTCTTTGGATTTCTTTTAAGGCTTATGTTTTTTATGGGAACATTGTAAAGGGAGTTGATACCGTCACAATCCGTAATGATTTCACCTGCAGCAGTACCGAAAGTAAGAAGCTGTTCAAAATAAGTGTCAATAAACTGCTGAAGTCCTTTTTCAGCACCACCGATATTTACATTACGGATAAAATCATCAAGTTGCTTTTGATTTCTGCCATTGTTACTTACAACGGAAAAGCCACCTGTAAGACGGACAAGCTTGTAAATTGCTGTGTCGATAATGGGGATTGCCTCACGGAGACTACGATAAAGCTCGGGTTGACAAACGCCTGACGGAGAATAATTGCACAAATTCTCAAAAGGATGGGAAGAAATTGTCTGTGGTGTGCTGGTACAGACTTTTCGTTTTCCCACTTTGTCGAAAATTGACAAACTAAAACCTCCTTCTAATTTCTTTCAACGGACAATGCAAAGAATGAACTGTCCGAGTTTTGTAGAGCAGTTGCCACGAAATAACGAATATCGTCCATTGCGTGGTCATACTCTTTTCTTGGAGTGTCGTTGACACTGCCTGTGTCCCAACGGTATTGGGAGAATTCTCTCAATGTGTCCGTACAGGAACTGCCGATAATGATTTTTTTGGTTTTCAGTTTTTCACAAACCTTTCGGATTCCGTCTGCCACATTGTTTTTTGCAGGGATAACACGGAATTTGCCCTCTCGTCGGATACATTCCATAAAGGAAGCTGCCGATGGGTCAACTATCACTGCTTCAATTTTTTTACCGTCTGCAAGGGTAACTAATTTATCGTAGTATTCCTTGTCGGTCATCTGAAAGCCTTTCTGCTTTGAATCGTGATAGAATTCCCTGAGTCGGTACCATATTCCGTCTTTTTCCCCCCACAGTCCGAATGAGGCAGGGTTAACTGTTCCGTAGTCGCAGGAAATGTAATACTGATTACAGTTTTCGGGAAGAATACCGGTTACGTGTTCTTTTTCGCTGAAAAAAGGATACACAAGACCATCAACTGCAACCCATTTGCCAAGTACAAAGCGTTCATAAAATGCCCCTGAATAAAGACTCTTGTATCTGTTTTTTATATTTTGCGAAAGGGATGGATTGTCGTCCATCAGAAAATGAAGATAGAGGCAATTTTTTGAGTCTGCTTTTTTTATCCATTCGGTATAAAACCAATGGCGTGGGTTTTCGGGGTTGCAGTTAAACCATAACTTTGAGCCTGTTACAGAGCATCTTGCCAAAGCCTGTTCAACAAAGGAACGTGGCATTAGGGCAACTTCATCAAGAAGTACACCACAAAGAGTGATACCCTGAATAAGTGATGCTGAGGATTCGTCCTTACCACCGAAGAGATAAAATCTGTTGTTGGTTTTTCCTTTCTGTATCAGTATTACATTTGCTGACTTTGTTTCCTTTATGGTAAAACCTAAATCCTTGAGTAACGGCAACAGGGGAGTTATAACATTACGCCTGAGAGATGTGATTGTCTTACCACAGATTGCAAAGGAACAGTCTGAAAACCGATAGAAGCTCCAGAGAATGAATGAAAGTGACATACAAAGAGTTTTTCCACTTCGGACAGCACCGTCGCAGATAATTGCATCGTAAGAATTGTACTTACTGTTTTCACACCACCAATTAAGCACCGTCATTTGCTTGGGAGAAAATGAGTGAAAGTTAATCTGCGACATTATATTCACTCTCCGTTTTGTTTCCTGCACTTCTTTCGAGTGCCTCATAGAATGATAATGCACCCATATCATTTGCATTCTGCGAAATGAGAGAAAGTCGCTCCAAAGCCTTTAATCTGTCAAAAAATTTTATTTCCATACCCTTTCCACTAGTGAACTTGATTTCTGACACATTAAAAAGGTCAAGGGAATCAATGTCGGGGGAAGTGTTTTTGTCAGCAGAAAGGATAAGCTTGACCGCATCGGAAACCGAGCCGAATGCAAGGCGTTGAAGTCCTGCAGAAATAAGCGCTTCATCTGCAAGGGCTTCTTTTTCAAGCTCCTGAATCTTTTTACGGATATTCTTTTTGGATAAAAGGCTGACGGCACGACATTCGGGTAGGGTGGTGAAACCTGCACGAAATGCTGCCTCTCGTGGGTTGCGGAGTCGTACATACATACGACAAAAATCCGTTTCTTTCTTTGTAAGTTTCTTTGTGTTCATTTGGACCTCCTGTAATTTTGTTGTCGTTTTTACTAATTCCAAAACGACCTAGGAAAAGACTTTCTCAAAAAAAGTCCCTCCATATATAGTCCCAACAAGCAAAAACGTCCCAGGATTTCCGGGACGTTTTGTAAAAAAGGCCGAATTGTTTACAAAATGTTCACATTTGCCCCTAAAAACGCACCTTGACAAGGCTTTTTTTGTGTGTATAATTTAAAATAGTTAAACATTTAACTATTAAACGGTTAACTAATTTTCTTGTGTTAGGAAGAATGTGAAATAATGAACGAAAAAGTAAGAAAGGTACGAGAGGTTTTTCACCGTTATCACTGTGTTCATCGTGGTATTGTTGAAAGCAGTTTCCGTGAAAAAGGACTTTATTTCGGTCAGCCTCCGATGCTTAAATATTTAAAAGAGCATAAGAATACCACACAAAAGGAAATGGCAGATTTTCTTCACATCACTCCTTCGTCCGTTGCAACATCTGTTAAGCGAATGGAAGAGTCAGGACTTATTATGAGAGTTGCCGACAAGAAGGATGCAAGATGTAATAACCTTAAGCTTACAAAAAAAGGTGAAAATCTTTCGGAATATGCCGACAAGCTTTTTGAAATTGTTGATGACGCATCCTTTGAGGGCTTTACTGATGAGGAAATTGATTTAGTAATATCATTTTTACAGAGAATGACAGAAAATATTGAAAACTTTGGAAAGGGGGATAACAATGTTTAAACTTTTAAAATACGCGAGAAAATATATTGTTCCTGCAATTCTTTCGCCAATTTTAATGATTGGTGAGGTTGTGCTTGAACTTTTAATCCCACTTGTAATGGCAGATATTGTTAACCTTGTGCAGAGTGGAATGACAGAGGATAGTATGGATGTTATTCTCCGTCTTGGACTTAAAATGCTTTTATATGCAATAGGTTCACTCTTCTGTGGTGCTATGGCTGCAAGGATGGCTGCAGTTGCGGGTATGGGCTTTGGTGCAACCTTAAGAGAAGAAATTATGGGAAGAATCCAGAAATTCTCTTTCTCAAACATTGACCATTTCTCAACAGCATCCCTGATTACACGAATTACAACCGATGTAAACTCTGTACAGAATACATTTGTTATGATGATAAGAATGCTTTTCCGTGCTCCTGTTATGTTTGTGGTAGCACTTGCAATCACAATTACAAAAAGCCGTCAGGTTGCAATGCCATTTGCAGTTGCATTGCCACTTATCGCAATTATTCTCATAATCTTTGCTCCAATTACCCTGAAGCGATTCAAGAAAATGTTCGAGATGTTTGACTCGTTCAATGCATCTATTCAGGAAAACCTTACCAATGTAAGAGTCGTAAAGGCATTTGTCCGTTCAGATTACGAAAAAGCTAAGTTCAAAAAGGCAAACGACGACCTTATGAATGCTGCTTTGCATGCAGAAAAACTTATGATTATGGGTATGCCAACATTTACAATCATTATGTATGGCACAATCCTTGCAATTCTCTATATTGCAGCAAAACTCATTACTGAAGAAACCTTGCTTATCGGTGATTTCTCTGCGATTTTCACTTATATTATGCAGATTCTCATTCATTTCCTTATGATTGTCATGCTCATTGCTCAATTTTTTATGTCACAGGCAAATGCAAAGAGAATTTTAGAGGTTATGGAAGAAGTTCCCGACATCAATGACGACAATGCAACTGTTACAGATGTTAAGGACGGTTCAATCGATTTTAAAAATGTTTCATTCAGATATGCAGGGTCACAGAATGATGTAATAAAAAATGCCACATTCAGAATTGAGAGTGGCGAGATGATTGGTATTATCGGTGCAACAGGTAGTGCTAAAACAAGCCTTGTACAGCTTATTCCTCGTCTTTATGATATTACTGAGGGTGAATTGCTTGTTGGCGGCGTTAATGTAAAGGACTATAAGATATTTAATCTCCGTGATGCAGTCAGTATGGTGCTTCAGAAGAATGTTCTTTTCTCAGGTACAATCGCAGAAAATCTTCGTTGGGGAAACAAAAATGCAACTGACGAAGAGTTGGTTGAGGCTTGTAAAATTGCCGATGCACATTCATTTGTGTCATCATTCCCTGAAGGATATCAGACTGATTTGGGTCAGGGTGGTGTCAATGTTTCAGGTGGACAGAAACAGCGACTCTGTATTGCCCGTGCAATTCTCAAAAAGCCAAAAATTCTCATTCTTGACGACTCAACAAGTGCAGTTGACACATTTACTGACTCGAAAATTCGTAAGGGACTTCGTGAATGTATTCCTGACACAACAAAGATTATTATTGCACAGAGAATTTCATCGGTTTCTGATTGTGATAAAATCATTATCCTTGATGAGGGTGGAATTAACGACATAGGAAATCACGAAGAATTACTTTCAAGAAACGAAATCTATCAGGATATTTATAACTCCCAGCAAAAGGGCAGTGACGATTTTGATGTGATGGGAGGTGCGTTATAATGGCAGGACCAATGGGTGGAGGCAGAAAAGGTCCAAGAGGACCTGTGCAAAAGCCTAAAAACGCAAAAGGCACAATCAAACGACTTTTCGGTTATATCTTAAAGAATAAAGGCTTATTCTTTGGTATGCTTATTTTCGCAGCAATCAGCTCAGTTGCATCCGTTTCAGGCTCAATTTTCATAAAACCTATTATTGACGACTATCTTACACCGATGATAGGTAAAGAATTCACAAGTGAACTTGTAGCACCACTTATTAAAATGATGTGCATTATGGGTGGTGTGTTCCTTTTTGGTGCTTTGGCATCCTACGGACAGTCAAAATGTTCCGTATGGCTTACTCAACGCACACTCAACACCTTGAGAAAAGACCTTTTTGATGCTATTGCAGATTTGCCAATCAGTTTCTTTGACTCACGACCTCACGGTGAAATTATGAGCCGTTTTACAAACGACGTTGAAACTCTTCGTCAGTTTATCAGTCAGGGTGTTACACAGTTTATCTCATCCGGTGTTATGATTTTAGGCTCATTCTTCATTATGTTGTTTCTGAGTTGGCAGATGACTCTTATTGTGTGTGTAATGGTTGTTGTAATGGTTATTGTTACAAAAACTCTCGGCAAAAAGAGTGCTTTCTTCTTTAAGAAACAGCAGGAAGAACTGGGTGCAGTTAACGGTTATATCGAAGAAATTGTCGAGGGTCAGAAGGTTGTTAAGGTCTTTAACCACGAAGAAGCAGTTGTTTCTCATTTTGGTGAAATCAATGAAAAGCTTCGCAAATCAGCAACAAGTGCAAACAGCTTTGCAAATATGCTTGGACCTATTATGAACAACCTTTCCCATATAACTTATGCTCTTACTGCTGCAGTTGGTGGAATTTTAGCAATCAAAAAGGCCATGACAGCAGGTGATATTGTTGCATTCCTGCAATATATCAGAAGTTTCACGCAGCCTATTTCAAATATAACACAACAGTTTAACAATGCACTTATGGCTCTTGCCGGTGCAGAGAGAATTTTTGAAATCATCGACCAGCAGCCTGAAATTGACGAGGGTTATGTTGTGCTTGTCAATGCAGAGTTGGATGAGAAAGGTGAGATAAAGGAAACTGAGAAGCACACAGGCATCTGGGCTTGGAAACATACTCATGGTGATGGTAGTGTTACTTATACACGTCTTGCAGGCGACATTGTTTTCGAGGATGTTACATTCAGTTACGACGGCAAGAAAACAGTTCTTAACGACGTTTCGCTCTATGCAAAACCTGGACAGAAAATCGCATTTGTCGGCTCGACTGGTGCAGGTAAAACAACAATTACAAATCTTATCAATCGTTTTTATGAAATTGATGAGGGTAAAATCCGTTATGACGGCATAAATATCAAGAAAATCAAAAAGGACGATTTGCGTCGTTCGTTGGGCATTGTTTTGCAGGATACACATCTGTTTACAGGTACTATTGAAGACAATATCCGTTATGGTAATCTTGATGCAACCCACGAGCAGATTGTTGAAGCAGCAAAAATCGCCAATGCTCATTCATTTATTTCACATCTTCCTGATGGCTACAACACAATGCTTACAGGTGATGGTGCAAACCTTTCACAAGGACAGCGACAACTTATCTCTATTGCTCGTGCAGCTGTTGCCGACCCACCTGTGCTTATCCTTGACGAGGCCACAAGCTCAATCGATACAAGAACAGAAAAACATATCGAGCAGGGTATGGATGCTCTTATGGAAGGCAGGACAGTTTTCGTAATTGCTCATAGACTTTCAACTGTACGAAATGCCAAGGCAATTATGGTGCTTGAAAACGGAAGAATTATTGAACGTGGCGACCATGACGATTTGATAGAACAAAGAGGCAAGTATTACCAACTCTACACAGGTAAATTCCAAGAAAATTGATTCTTTTTCCGCAATACTGCAACATATACTAATTAAGGCAGAGAGAAATCTCTGCCTTTTTGTTTGTGTATTCCAATTATTATTTGTCGGGGGTATTGTTTAGAGGTGTCATTCTGAGCGAAGCGAAGAATCTCTCTTATCAATTCAATAGACCCTTCGTTTCACTCAGGGTGACTTTATGCTTAAA
The DNA here is from genome assembly GCA_937899735.1 of uncultured Clostridia bacterium. Taxonomy (GTDB): domain Bacteria; phylum Bacillota; class Clostridia; order Oscillospirales; family Acutalibacteraceae; genus Fimenecus. The sequence goes on from CALBQZ010000045.1 coordinate 29,186, forward strand.
TCGTTTTTCACTTTTCATTTTGCATTCTTCTCAACATTTCTGTTGCAAAATGTTTCTTTAGTGAGTTTTTTAAATTATTTTGTAACAAACTGCACAAATCCGTGTAATGAATTTTGTTGCCAATTTGACTATTTTGCGCAAAAAGCACTTGAAATTGCAATTTTATAGTGATAAAATATATCTGTATAAGTAGAATTATGTTTTGCTGAAAAAATGCGAGGTGATGAAATGGCAGAAGCAGAAAACAATTATGAGGCTCAAGTTCCCGTGTATCTTTTTCATCAGGGAAACAATGCGCGTGCTTATGAATATATGGGTGCTCATCGTGTGGATGATGAAACAGTTGTTTTCAGAACTTGGGCTCCTAATGCTGTAAGCGTCAGCGTTACCGGTGACTTTAACGGTTGGAATGACGAGGCAGATAAGGCAGAGCGAATCACAGCAGGTGGTATCTGGGAAGTTTATGTTAAAAATGTAAAAGTATATGACTCATATAAATTCTGCATCACAACAAAAGACGGCAGAAAGCTTATGAAATGTGACCCTTACGGTTATCATATGCAGACTCGTCCCGATAATGCCACAAAATACTATGAATTAGGTTCATATAAATGGAACGACCAGAAATGGGAAAAATTAAAGCGTGAAAAGGCACAGTATGACAGACCTGTCAATATCTACGAGGTGCATTTCGGCTCATGGAAACAGTATGAGGACGGAAATTTCTATTCCTACCGTAAAATGGCAGAGGAATTGATTCCTTACGTTAAGGAAATGGGGTACACTCATATTGAGTTTATGCCACTTACGGAATTTCCATTTGATGGCTCCTGGGGTTATCAGGTAACAGGTTATTTTGCAGCAACATCACGATATGGCACACCTGATGATTTGATGTATCTTATTGATATGTGCCATAAGAATAATATCGGTGTTATTCTTGACTGGGTACCTGCTCATTTCCCGAAGGATGCTCACGGACTTTACGAGTTTGATGGCACTCCTTGTTATGAGTATGCTGATATAAGAAAAGGTGAACACATTGAATGGGGAACAAAGGTATTTGATTTCGGCAGAAACGAAGTTCAGTCCTTCCTTATTTCAAGTGCTATGTTCTGGCTTGATAAATTCCACATTGACGGACTTCGTGTGGATGCAGTTGCTTCAATGCTCTATCTCAATTATGGTCGTGACGATGGTCATTGGATAGCCAACAAAGACGGTGGCGTTGAAAACCTTGAAACTGTTGCATTCTTAAACAAACTCAGTATGAATGTTTTCCGTGACTATCACGGCAGTTTACTTATAGCAGAAGAAAGTACAGCGTGGCCAATGGTTACAAAGCCTGTTTATATGGGTGGTCTTGGCTTCAACTACAAATGGAATATGGGTTGGATGAACGACATTCTCCGATATTTCTCTATGGACCCACTTTACAGAAAAGGTAACCACGGATGTATTACTTTCTCATTCTTCTATGCGTTTTCCGAGAACTTTATTCTACCAATCTCCCACGACGAGGTTGTTCATGGTAAATGCTCTCTCATCAATAAAATGCCCGGAACTTATGAAGAGAAATTTGCAGGTGTTCGTGCCTTTATGGGTTACATGATGGCTCATCCCGGAAAAAAACTTATGTTTATGGGTAGTGAGTTCGGTCAGTTTATCGAGTGGAATTACAAGCAGGAGCTTGACTGGTTGCTTTTACAGTATGATGCGCACAGACAGTTGCAGAAGTACTTTAAAGACCTTAACCACTTCTACAAGGACAATGCTCCACTCTGGCAGGTTGACCATTCCTGGGAAGGTTTCTCGTGGATTTCAGCGGATGATAATGACAATTCAGTAATTGCATTCCGCAGAATTGACCAAAAAGGCAAGGAAATTATTGCAGTTTGCAACTTTACTCCTGTTGAGCGTAATAATTACAGAATCGGTGTTCCTGCAAAGGGAAATTACAAAGTAGTGTTTAATTCCGATGACGAATGTTACGGTGGCTCAGGTAAAGGACAGAAAGAAAAAATCAGGTGGGAAAAGACTCCAATGCACGGATTCGAACAGAGTATCGCCCTTGATTTACCACCAATGTCAACAATTTATCTTCAAAAAACAAGATAATAAAATATACTATCATCCATTTAAGGAGGAAAAAATATGGCAAGAAAACAAGAATGTATTGCAATGCTTCTTGCAGGCGGACAGGGAAGCCGTCTTGGAATCCTCACAAAGAACATTGCTAAACCTGCTGTTCCTTACGGCGGTAAATACAGAATTATCGACTTCCCACTTTCTAACTGTGTGAACTCCGGTATTTCAACCGTTGGTGTTTTAACACAGTATCAGCCTCTTGAACTTAACGACTACATAGGCAACGGTCAGGCTTGGGACTTGGACCGTGCTAACGGTGGTGTTCATATTCTCTCACCTTATCAGCAGATTAAAGGTACAGAATGGTACAAAGGCACCGCAAACGCTATTTATCAGAACATCAATTTCATTGACCGTTATGACCCTGAATATGTTGTTATTCTTTCAGGTGACCATATCTACAAGATGGACTATAACAAGATGTTAGAGTATCACAAGGAAAAGGGTGCTGCTTGTACAATCGCAATGCTTGAAGTAAGTTGGGAAGAGGCAAGTCGTTTCGGTCTTATGATTTTAAATGACGATAACTCAATCCGCGAATTTGAAGAAAAGCCAAAGAATCCAAGAAGTAACAAGGCTTCAATGGGTGTTTATGTGTTCACTTGGAGCAAACTCCGTCAGTATCTTATTGATGACGAAAATGACCCTAATTCAAGTAATGACTTTGGTAAAAATGTTATTCCAAAGATGCATGCCGATGGGGAAAAGATGTTTGCATATCTCTTTGACGGTTATTGGAAAGATGTTGGTACAATCGACAGCCTTTGGGAGGCAAACCTTGACCTCCTTAACCCAAAAGTTGACCTTGACTTGTCCGACACAAGCTGGAGAATTTATGCAAAAACTCCTGCTTCACCACCTCATTACATTTCAGCAAATGCAAAAGTTCAGAACTCAATGGTTTCAGAGGGTTCAAGAGTTTATGGTGATGTTGATTACTCAATTCTCTTTAACGATGTTACCGTTGAAGAGGGTGCAGAGGTTAAATATTCAATCGTAATGCCAGGTACAGTTATTAAAAAAGGTGCAGTTGTTCAGTATGCAATGATTGCTGAAAATGCAGTTATTGAACCGGGTGCAGTTGTTGGCTTAAGCCCTGAAGACTGTACAAACCGTGATGACTGGGGAGTTGCAGTTGTTGGTGCAGGTGTTACTGTTCACGAAGGCGCTGCTGTTGCTCCGAAGGCAATGGTTGACGAAGATGTAGTAAAGGGGGCTAACTAAAATGACAGGTAAGAATATTGTTGGTATTGTTTTCTCAAATGCTTATGACGAATGTGTAAGCGAACTTACAGGTATCCGTACAATGGGTTCGGTTCCATTTGCTTGTCGTTACCGCCTTATTGACTTTGCTCTTTCAAATATGGTAAACAGTGGTATCGAAAAAGTTGGTGTTCTCACAAAGAGTAACTATCAGTCACTTATGGACCATGTTGGTACAGGTAAACCTTGGGATTTATCCCGTAAAAACGACGGTCTTTTCATTCTTCCTCCTTTCTCAACAAATGAAACAGGTGGAAACCGTGATAAACTTGCATCTTTAAAAGGTAGCATGGGATTTATCAGCCGTTCAGATGAGGAATATGTTCTTCTCACAGACTGTAACACAGTTATAAACCTTGATATTGAGGCGCTTATGGATTACCATACAGAGAAAAATGCCGATATGACAATTGTTTATAAAAACGGAAAAATGCCAAATCTTGCAGACGTTATTGTTCTTGATTTGGATGCTGACAACAAGGCAGAAAAGGTTTCAATTTCTCCTGTAACTGACGAAAATGTTAATTTCTCACTCAATGTAATCCTTATGAAAAAGGCTCTTCTTGAAAGACTTATTAACGACGCAATCAGCCTTAACTACAGAGATTTTGAGTCCGATATAATTCAGAGAAATATTGATAAACTCAATGTTTACGGTTACGAAGCAAAGGGATACTCAGCTATTGTTGAATCTTTGGAAAGTTATTTCAGAATCAATATGGAACTGCTTAATCCTGAAAACTGTGATGACCTTTTCAATGCAGACAGACCAATTTATACAAAAGTGCGTGACGATATGCCTGCAATTTATGGCGTTGGTTCAGATGTTAAAAACTCTCTCGTTGCTGATGGATGTATTATTGACGGTACTGTTGAAAACTCAATCCTTTTCCGTGGTGTCAGAGTTGAAAAAGGTGCTGTTGTTAAAAATTCTATCGTAATGCAGGATGTTTTTGTGGCACAGAATGCTTCCCTTAACTGTGTTGTTGCCGACAAGAGCGTTGTTATTACACCAAATAAAACTCTCTCAGGCGCAGAGAATTATCCTGTTTATATAGGAAAAGAAATAGTAATATAAATGCAGTCTTTTTGCGAATTCTCACCCTTGACTTACACTCGTAAGCCTGCGGTCTCAAAAGCAAAAATCCAAGCATTTATAATGAACTAAAGTAGCGTGTCATTCTGAGCACAGCGAAGAATCTCTCCAAAAGAAAACCGAAAAACAACAGAGATTCTTCGTCGTTACACTCCTCAGAATGACTATTGAAAGGAAAAATATATGAAAGTTTTATATGTTTCAAGTGAGGCACTTCCCTTTAAAGCCAGCGGTGGTTTAGGTGATGTTGCAGGTAGCCTTCCTCAGGCACTTCGCAAAAGACTCATCGGCGCAAGGGTTGTTATGCCTTTATATGACACAATCAGTCAGGAACTTAAGGACACAATGAAATTTGTGACAAGCATTTCTGTTCCTGTTGCATGGAGAAGACAGTATTGTGGTGTTTTTGAAGCAAAAGCAGGTGGAGTAATCTACTATCTTCTCGACAATCAGTATTATTTTAAGCGTGATAATCTTTACGGATATTACGACGATGCAGAGCGTTTTGCATTCTTTGCACGTGCAGTTCTTGAAATTATCCCACATATCGATTTCAAACCTGACATTATCCATTGTAACGACTGGCAGTCAGCATTGACTCCTGTTTATTACAATACACTTTATGCAAATCGTCCCGGCTTTGAAAACATCAAGACAGTTTTCACAATTCACAACATTCAGTATCAAGGAACTTACGGAATGAATCTTCTTGGTGATGTTGTCGGACTTCCTGAGAGTGCCGCATCACTCCTTGAATACGATGGTGATTGTAATTTTATGAAGGGTGCTATTGAATGTGCTGACAGAGTTACAACTGTTTCCCCATCTTATGCTAACGAAATTCTTGACCCTTGGTATTCACATGGTCTTGACCCAATCCTTAATCAGCGTTCATGGAAATTAAGTGGTATTCTCAATGGTATCGACACAATTCTCTATAACCCTGAAACAGATAAGGATATTGAGGTTAATTACACAGCCGAAGATTTCGCAGAGAAGAAAAAGATTAACAAGGCAAAATTACAGGAGTATTTTGAGCTTCCTGTTCGTGAAGATGTACCAATGGTTGGTATGGTTACTCGTCTTGTTGGTCATAAAGGACTTGACCTTGTTAAAGCAGTTCTCGATGAGCTCCTTGCAACAACTGATGTTCAGTTTGTAGTGCTCGGTTCAGGTGAATGGCAATATGAGAGCTTCTTTAAAGAGATGGCAGACAAGTATCCTGAAAAAATGGGACTTAAACTTGGCTTTATTCCATCACTTTCAAAGAAAATTTATGCTGGTTGCGACCTTTTCTTAATGCCATCAAAGAGCGAGCCTTGTGGACTCTCACAGATGATTTCACTCCGTTATGGTACAATTCCGATTGTCCGTGAAACAGGTGGACTTCGTGACAGCATCAAGGATTCAGGCGATGGTGAGGGTAACGGATTTACTTTCTCAACCTACAATGCTCACGATATGCTTTATACAATTAAGCGTGGTATCGAGGGTTACTCAAATACAGAGGGTTGGAACATTCTTGTTAAGCGTGCTATGGAATGTGATAATAGCTGGGGCAAGTCTGCAAACGAATATATCCGTCTTTACAAATCAATTCTTAAATAAAACCATAAAAATTGGGATGCTGACAACAGCGTCCCTTTTTTGTTTATGGTGACATAACCATCCCTCTTTTTACGACCGAGGGGTAAAGAAATTTTACCTGAGTAGTAAAAAAACTTTACCTGAGTGGTAAAAAAATTTTACCCAATAGTATAATAATAAAAATAAAGAATATAAATTGATACTTATAAACTTGAGTAAAAAATTTTTACTCGAAAAGGAAATGGATACGAAAAGAGTGCAAAAAGCAAAGCGAAAAATGTCGAAACTGCTTTGCCTTCCTGACAATTTCAAACCTGAAATAGTTAAACGGTTAACTATTTTATAAATTACCATCTGAATTATAGTCGAAAAATGTCTAAAAAGGCTTAAATTGTAAACATTTTATTAACAATTTGGCATTTTTCTTAAAACGTCCCGCATTTCCCGGGACGTTTTTGCTTGTTGGGACTATATATGGGAGGTAATTTTTATTATGAATGAAAAAATATCGGATTATTACGCTTTTTTACCAATGCTTTTAGCTTGTGATGACAAGTACCAGAAAATTTCTGCAAGGGGATGCTATCTCTACTCGCTGATGTTAAGCAGAATGAATCTTTCCGAAAAGAATAAACACCTCTTCTCGGATGAAAAGGGTGTTTTTATCTATTTTTCTCTGGAAGAGATGTGTAAGTATTTAAATTGCAGTAAACCAACAGCTATTGCCACTGTGCAGGAGCTTGTTTCTGCTGAACTTGTAATAAAAGGTGAAGTTGCTCGTGGGAAAAGTCCAAAGTATTATGTCAAGCAGCTTAAAACTATTCCTGAAACTAAAAAAGAAGAGCAAAAGCCTCAGCAAAACCAGTTTTTCACACCGATGAAGAGTTATGAGGATGATGACTGGGGTTCAATGAAAATAAAAAGGCACCGAGAAAATTTTGCAGAAAAGACAAACAAACGAAGAAGAAACACGTCAACCTTTTAATAAATAATAAAGGCGGAGTCTTAACCCCGCCCTACTATGCAACAATATTATTTTGCTTTAATTTTAATTATCTTGTTGTATCCCATTCCACGGATTGTAACAGGGATGCCAACATTTTTCAGGTAAGCACCTGTTTTTTCATAATCTCTGTTGTTAAGGTTAAAGGTGTAAACTTTGTTGTCGTCAAGACCCTCAAAGAGAAGTGGGATTTCTTTCTTCATGAAGCTTGTATGTACAGATGCAAGGAAAGCAACAGCTTCTTTTTTATCCTCACTTACATAAAGGTTAAAGAGAATTTCGTCTTTTTGTGCATCGAGAATTCTGTAAAGGTCACCGAATTGCACAAGATGACGGATTTCTTTGTAAAGAGCAACATTCTTTTTACCAACCTCAAGGTCTTCACGGCTGTACTTTGTGAGATTTCCACCGACACCCAAAGAACCCTGCATTGCAACATTAAAACGGAAATCAAGGCTCATTGGTGAGTTGTACCAGTTAATGTCCGTAACCCATGCACGCATAACTTTTGTCGGACGAAGATATGTGAACCATTTCTGCATCGTCATTCTGTCAACGGAGTCGGTGTTGTCACTTGTCCATACCTGGTCAAAGTGGAGCAATGCACCGTAGTCACTACGTCCACCACCTGATGAACAACTTTCAATAGCAACGTCAGGATGCTTTTCTTTAAGACGGTCAACGATATTGTAAACAGCTTGAGTATGACGAAGCCATAATTCCTGCGGACATTCGAGATTTTCAGCACCTGTTTCGGAAAGAGGTCTGTTCATATCCCATTTGATGTATTTAATGTTGTGATTTGTCAGCATTTCGTCCATACAGTTAAAGATATATTCCTGAACATCTTTTCTTGTCATATTAAGAACTAATTGATGACGGAGAGTGTGTGCTTCCCTTGTGTTGTAGTGATATGCCCAGTCGGGGTGTTTACGGTATAAGTCGGAGTCAGGGTTAACCATTTCAGGCTCAAACCAAAGACCGAAATCCATTCCAAGTTTGTTGACATTTTTAATAAGTTCATCAATGCCTTTAGGGAATTTCTTTTTATTCACGAACCAGTCACCAAGACCTGCTCGGTCGTGATTTCTTTCACCAAACCAACCGTCGTCCATAACAAAAAGTTCAACGCCCATTTTTGCTGCAAGCTTTGCAAGTGCTGTCTGATGCTTACAGTTAACATTAAATTCGGTTGCTTCCCATGAATTGTAAAGGACGGGAAGAACCTTATCATTGAACTGTTTTGGTAACACGTGATTTATGGCAAAACGATTCATCTGTCGGCTCATTTCACCAAAACCTGCCTGTGAATAGCCACAGAAAACCATAGGTGTTACAAAAGTTTCATTGGATTTTAAAATGTGCTTAAAGTCAAAATCGTTAAGTCCAATGCTTACTCTTGTAGTGTAGAAAAGGTCACGGGTGCAAAGAACTTTGAAATTGCCACTGTATGCAAGTGTTCCGAAGTACACATCACCCTGCTTTTCGTCAGCGTTCTGATATGCGATGAAATATGGGGACTGATTGTGACCTGTTGTGCCACGTTTACTGTCAAAAACGAGAGCGCCACCCTCAAGGGTTGACTCGGTTTCAACATATTCGCCACCCCAACTGCCGTTTGTGTTCTTGATTGTGTAAGGCTTAACGGAGGGAAGTGTCAATTCAGCAGAAAATGCACGGTCAAGAGTTATGTTTTCGTTGCCTGTGTTTTTAATTTCTGTCCAACGAGAAATAATGTCGTCATTGTCCTGAATTCTGTATTTTAATGCGATTTCAAGTGGGTAGAATTTGTCTTTTAATGTGACAGTAAGGATATTATTTTCTGCCTTTGCATCCACAAATAGGAGGTCGATTTCACGACAGTTATCAGGGAATTGCACCTTTAAATCGCTTTCACGGTACATTGTGCCACCGAAAACTGTGAATTCCTGCTTTGCCATATCAAGACGAGTGTGATTTGAGTTTTCGTCCCAGATATCCTTTGCTTCATAGTCATTTATATTACATTTTTTACCCCAGTGGATGTGTCGGTTATAGCCGTATTTGTCAATACCTAACACATAGTGGGTGTTTTTTGTTTCAAGAACAAAAATGTTGTTTCCGAGAATATGTATTGCCATTTTCTTTCCCCCAATTTTCAGGTTTTCCCATTGGGTTAAGTATAGCAAGAAAATAAGGGAAAAGCAATATAATGAAGCTGAAATTGATGTGTAAATTATAATTTGTCGGGGAGGCTTCTCCTTGAGGGTGCGGGTGTCCAGTGGACACCTCTGCAAAGCAGAAGCACTGTCTGAGCCGATAGGCGAGTAATAAGCTGTCACGAAGTGACTGATGAGGTGTAGGTTGCGATAGCAACCGTTAATAAATATAACAAATTAGTTTTCCACCTCATCCGCCTCGTTCTTCGGCACCTTCCCCTCAAGGGGAAGGCATACATCCCTACAAACTCCAATTTATAAAATTATGCAAAGTAGTCCGTTGCAACCCTCGTTTATGACTCTTTCCAATGTTTCCTGGAATTTCATTCGTGCATCCGTTGGCATATGGTAAAGTTTGTTGCGAAGACCCTCGTTGACAAGTTCATTAAGGGATTTGCCGAAAATGTTGGAATCCCAGATTTTTCTCGGGTCATCCTGGAAACCGTCAAGAAGATATTTCACAAGCTCTTCTGATTGACTTTCACTGCCTACGATAGGGGCAACTTCTGTTTTTATATCAGCTTTCATCATATGGATTGACGGTGCTGATGCGCAGAGCCTTACACCGTATTTTCCACCTTGTTTCACGATTTCAGGTTCTTCGAGGGTCAGCTCATCAATGGTTGGCATAACAATTCCGTAACCCGTTGTCTGCACCTCTTCAAGTGCTGATTTTATTCTCTGATATTCTTTCTTGATTTCTGCCAGTTCCTTTATGCAGGACAGTAATCCCTGCTCATTTTCTACCCTGACACCTGTTGTTTCTTCAAGGATTTTATAGAAAAGTCCCTCGTTCATCTGCACGGTAATCCAAGCACTACCAACACCTAAATCCATATTGCTGATTCGTGCTTCTGTGATGTGTTCACAACCCATAAGAGTATCCGTCATCTGACTTATATCACGGACGAAACCCACTTCGTCAATGGATTTTAACACATATTTGTAGGTTTCAGCTTTTAACGGATGATTTTCAGGAAGGGTTACAAGCCAGAGAGGTAAATCAACGCCGATTTCTTTAACAGGGAATTCAAAAAGAATCTGCGTGATGATTTCCTTGATTTCCTGCTCGTTGAGTTCAAGACAGTTAACTGCCATAACAGGTACACTGTATTTTTTTGACAATTCGTTAGCGAGTTTTTGTGCCGAGTCGCTTCGTGGTGACATACAGTTGAGCAACACCACAAAAGGTTTACCCAATTCCCGTAATTCCTTTACAACTCTTTCTTCGGCTTCTTCATATTCATCCCTTGGAATGTCGCTTATACTACCGTCGGTTGTGATTACAAGTCCGATTGTTGAATGTTCTGTAATTACCTTTTTTGTGCCTATTTCCGCTGCCATATTAAAGGGAATTTCGCTTTCATACCAAGGTGTACGCACCATTCTCGGCTGGTCACCCTCAATATATCCCAAGGAAGACGGAACAATATACCCCACACAGTCAATCATTCTCACATTGAAACTTGCATTGTCGGGAAGAGTGATTTTAACTGCATTTTCGGGTATGAATTTCGGCTCGGTGGTCATAATTGTCCTGCCTGCCGAGGATTGTGGCAATTCGTCAGTGGCTCTGTCTTTCATACTTCCGTCTTCCATGTTGGGAAGCACAACGGAGTCCATAAATCTCTTGATAAATGTTGATTTTCCCGTTCTTACAGGACCTACTACACCTATGTAAATGTCACCACCGGTACGAGTGGCAATATCATTGTAAATACTTGAATTATTCATTTTTATCCCTCACTTTACATTTTTGGAATAAGGAGTTTGCACTTTTCTTTTACGGATAATTCCGTAAGCTTGTTTTCTCTCATAATGGCATCAACTGTGGTGTTGTACCTTTCGGCAATATTCCAGAGTTGTTCTCCTTTTTCACTGAAATATACTGTGAGAGATGCAGTTTTAATGGTTTTTGGTTTATCCTTGTTGACGGTCAAATCAGTAATTATGAGTTTCTCGTTTTCACTGAAAACAAAGCCTGACACATTGATTTCCATACGTGCATCAAGGGTGTTAGAATCTGCGATAATGTAACTTCTTGCACTTATTGTACAATTTGGTCTGCAGGTAAGGATTGCACCCTGATTATCAACAGTTTTTTTGTATTCGTAAGGAATGTTTTTCTGTACAAAACAGATTTCACCTTTGGAGTCTTCATAGATAATCTCCGCCAACACATCACCATTTATACAAACGGAGTCTTCAAGAATTGTGAACTGGGACGAAATGTCGGGACAGGTGAAGCTTAAAACCTTTGAAACCCCTGTGCTACTTAAATCTACAACGCCACGACAAAGGAATGTGTCGTCGATTTTATCCGTAAGTCCGGCAAGATAAACCACACTCTTTTTAGCGTCGGTTTCGTATTTTACGGAATATGCGTCCTTGACTACGGTGAGATTTTTGTTTTCGTAACAACATGCCGATAGACTGAGTGTAGCAGAAATGTCAAGGAGATTTTTGTTTCCTGCAAGGTCAAAACGAGGCTTGATTTCAAGTCCTGTAATTGTCAGGTGGGAATCAATCTGACAATTCTCATTGATGCCCTGAGCCTCAATAATCTGATTTATATTAACGACATTTTCAAGAGTCTGCACCTCGCAGGAATCAGCACCTGTAAATGTAGTATGTAAAATAAGTTGTGCCTTTAAAAACAACTTATCATTGACAGTTTTAATCTCATCGATTATTCCGTATCCACAGGAAGAAAGTATTGCACCGATAGGTTCGGAAAGCATGCCTGCATCACAGGTTTCACTGATGTTAAATGCTTTTTCCACAAGACATACAAGGTTACAAATGGTGCTGTTTTCGGTTTTGCAGGTGATTCCGTCACCGGTTGCACCCATAACCATTTCACACTTTTTACTACCCATTCCCTTTGCAAAAATTGTCACTGCTCCATGGACCTCAAAACGCCTTTGTCCCGACATTCTGTGATTCACATAATCAGCTTTTGCTCCCACAAAATAATCCGTTGGCAATTCTCCTGATTTTAGTTCAATCTGCTTGGAAAAGTGGATGTTCTGTTCGTGACATCGGAGTTTGTTTTGCTCACAGATGTAAAGCGTTCTGACTTTACACTCGCATTCAACTGTGATTCTTTCTCCGTTTACTCTGTGGGACTGAATGTTGGGAATACAGCTGCACTTTAAAATTCTCACCATATCGGGAAGATGTTCGGGCAGAGTAATATCGCAGTCAACAGCACATTCTCCGCTTCCGCCAACAACGGATTCACAAAAGTTAACACTGTCCTTTAAAAGATTAAATTCCATTATTCTCGCTCCTTTTAGCCTGACTATTCAGTTAAATGTATGCAAGTAGTTGACATAAAATGCAAAGTGCAAAATGCAAAGCGCAAATTTGTTGAAAAACCACCATTTAAAATGGTTAAAAAACTGTAATAACTGTTGAAAAATATAGCGTTGTGTGGTAGAATAATACGAATATAATTAGAATGCGAGAGGTATGATTTTATGTCAGGACATTCAAAATGGAGTACAATTAAAAGAAAGAAAGAAAAAACAGATAATGCCAGAGCAAAAGTGTTCACAAAAATTGGTCGTGAAATCGCTGTTGCCGTAAAAGCAGGTGGTCCGGACCCAGCAGGTAACTCAAAGCTCAAGGACGTTATTGCAAAAGCTAAAGCTGCAAATATGCCAAATGATAACATTGAAAGAGTTATCAAGAAGGCAGCAGGTGAAGGCAGTGGTGAAAACTACGATGAAATCGTATATGAAGGCTATGGTCCATCAGGTATTGCGATTATCGTTGAAACACTTACAGATAACAGAAACAGAACAGCAGCTGACGTTCGTCACTATTTTGATAAATTCGGTGGCAATATGGGTCAGAGCGGTTGCGTTTCATTTATGTTCAATCGTCAGGGTGTAATTATCTTCGAAAAAGAAGGTATTGACGAAGACCAGCTTATGGAAGATGCACTTGAAGCAGGTGCAGTTGACTTTATCACAGACGACGAAATCTATGATGTTCGTACAGAAGCTAACGATATGGGTGCAGTTCGTGATGACCTTGAAGCAAAGGGCTACAAATTCATTTCTGCAGAAGTTGAATATGTTCCAAGCACTTATACAGCACTCACAAACCCAGACGACATCAAAAACATGGGCAGAATGCTTGAAATGTTTGAAGAGAACGATGACGTTCAAAACGTATATCATAACTGGGAAAATGAAGACGATTACGAGGGATAATTGTGTTCTTTTTGCGAAATTCCGTCTTTTCGCCCTCGACTTACACTCGTAAGCCTTCGGTCTCAAAAACAGAATTTCATCAAAAATAATTACAATTCTCAAGAAGCAAAAACTACATCTATTTTTAAAGCAATTCTCGGGTTGATAGTTGTTTTGAAGATGAGGTCGACTTACACTCGTAAGCCTTCGGTCTCAAAAACAGAATTTCATCAAAAATAACTACAATTCTTGTATGACTAAAATCCTTTCAAAATCCAAGGGATTCACAAACAATTTTGCACTTTGCGCTTTGCATTTTGCACTTAAAAAGGGAAGTGATAGCGTGAAAATTTTACTTGTATCACAGCATTTTTATCCGGATAATTTCCGTGTAAACGACATAGCAAAAGAGTTGGTGGCAAAGGGTCACGATGTAACAGTCATCACATCCTTGCCTGACTATGCAACCGGAAAAGTTCCTGCTGACTGCAAGGGTCGTGAAAATCGAGAAACAGAATGGAATGGAGTTAAGGTTATCCGTACTTTTTCTGTTGAGAGAAGAAGCGGACTCATTTTCAGAATGCTTAACTATGTTTCATTCTTCCTGTCATCAACCTTAAAGGCATTGAGTCTTAAGGAAAAGTTTGATGTTGTAATGTGCTACCAGACTTCTCCTGTTCTTATGGCAAATGGTGCAAAGGCATATGCTAAAAAGCATAATATTCCGTTCTTTGTTTACTGCCTTGATTTGTGGCCTGAGTCATTAAAGGCATGGCATGTTGGCGAGGGCAATCCTTTGTTCAAACTTATGAACAAATACTCAATGAGTGTTTACAATAGTGCAGATAAAGTTGGTGTCACATCAAAGCCATTTATGAATTATCTTCATACAGTAAATGATGTTCCGATGGATAAACTCGTTTATCTTCCACAGCATGCTGAACCCCTTGACCTTAATGAAAAGGCAAAGAGTGACAATGTAGTTTTTGCATTCGGTGGAAATATCGGCTCGGTGCAGAATATTGAGTGTATTATCCGTGCAGTTGCAGAAATTCGTGATTCAGAAGGTTTTTCCGTTGAGATTTATGGTGACGGAAGCGAACTTGCGAATTGCAAAAAGCTCTCAAGTGAACTTGGAACTGATGAAAAAATCACTTTCTTCGGTCGAGTTACTTGGGATGAACTTAAAGAGAAATATAACAATGCAGACGCATTTTTATTAACACTTAAACCTGAGGGTATTATCGGTCAGACTGTTCCTGCAAAGCTTCAGGAATATATGTCCGGTGGTCGTACTGTTATTGCATCCATTGATGGTGCAGCCAAAGAGATTATTGAGGAGTCAAAATGCGGAATCTGTGTTCCTGCTGATGACCACGAGGCTTTGGCAGATGCTATGAAATATTTTGTCGAAAATCGTGATAAATTCGGCTCTTGTGAGCAGAATGGCAAAAAGTATTTCAACGAGAATTTTACCCGTGAGAAATTTATTACAGATCTTGAAAATCATTTTCAAAGCATTATGAAATAAACGGAGAAAATTATGAGAATTTTTCAGATAAATTCCACCTGTGATTTCGGTAGCACCGGAAGAATAGCCATGAACATCTCAAAAGAGGTTGAGAAAAATGGCGGTGAGAGTATTATTGCCTATGGCAGATATTCAGCACCTGAAAATGTGAACTCTTACAGAATTGGTTCCGACCTCGATGTTAAAATCCACGGTGTTTTGTCAAGAGTTACTGACCGTCAGGGATTCTATTCAACGTCTGCTACAAAAAGGCTTATTGAAAAAATCAAGGACTATAACCCTGATTTGATTCATCTTCATAATATTCATGGTTATTATCTCAATGTTAAAATTTTGTTTGATTTCTTGAATGAATACAACAAGCCAATTGTGTGGACTCTTCACGACTGTTGGACTTACACAGGACATTGTGCATACTTTATTGCAAGTGGTTGTGAAAAATGGAAAACAGAATGCAATAACTGTCCTTCCAAAAAAGAGTATCCTGTAAGCTTGGTGCTTGATAATTCAAAAAAGAACTTCAAAGAGAAAAAAGAACTTTTCACAAAACCTGAAAATATTACTATCGTAACTCCGTCAAAATGGCTTAAAGAAATAACTGAAAAGTCATTTTTGGGAAAGTATCCCGTTAAAGTTATTAACAACGGAATTGATTTAAATAAATTCAAGCCAACTCAGGGTGATTTCCGTAAAAAAAATAATCTTGAAGACAAGTTTATAATTCTCGGTGTTGCAAGTATCTGGGAAGAAAGAAAAGGGCTTAAAGATTTTATAAAGCTTAACGAAATGCTCTCTGAAAACGAGAAAATCGTTCTTGTAGGGCTTAACGATAGCCAACTTGCTGAACTACCAAAGAGTATTATCGGAATCAAACGCACAAACGGTATTGAAGAAATGGCAGAACTTTATTCAACTGCCGATGTGTTTGTGAATCCCACTTATGAGGATAATTACCCAACAACAAACCTTGAAGCAATTGCTTGTGGTACACCTGTTGTGACTTACAACACAGGGGGAAGTCCCGAAAGTGTTTTTGAGGGGAATGGTTTTACTGTCTCTCGTGGTGATATAAATGAACTTTACGATGCAATCAAAAAGGTTGACGGTTGCAAAACCCCTGCAAATGACTTTTTGGATGCATCAAAACGATATAAAGAATATGTTGACTTATATAAAGAAATTTTAGGGGAGTAACAAATATGGAAAACTTTGATTATTTGCCAAAACTTCATAATTGCCAACTTATCATTGCTCGTGAGATTAAAAGAATCTGTGACGAAAACAATATCAAATATTTCATTATTGCAGGAACTTTATTAGGGGCTGTCCGTCACGGTGGATTCATTCCGTGGGACGATGATATGGATATCGGAATGCTTCGTGAAGATTACGAAAAATTCTTAAAGATTGCAAAAAAAGATTTGGGTGACGACTTTTTCCTCCAGACTCCTGAAACTGACAAAAGTTATGGTCTTAATTTTGCAAAGGTGCTTCTTAAAGGCACAATGCTTATGGAAGAATCAACAGCGTCAAATAATGCGAAAAAAGGTATTTTTGTAGATATCTTCCCATTTGATGTTGCACCTGAAAGTGAAGCTGACCGTGAAAATCACAACAAAAAGACCTATTTTTACAGAAGACTTTTACTTGCAAAACGCAATTACAATATCGCAGGTAAAAAAGAATATGTAAAACGAATTGTTTACTTTATTCTTAAAATTATGTCAGTATTTTTCTCTCACGATGGTCTCGTGAAGAAACTCGATAGCGAAATCACTCGTTACAACAACCAGAATACCAGTGATATTGTTAATATCGGTGGTGCTTATGGCTACAAAAAAGAAACAATCAAAGCAAATTGGGTAAGAGAAACTGTTGAAATCCCATTTGAGGATATGACAATCTCTGCTCCGATTGATTACATAAAATATCTTGAAACATTCTACGGTGACTATATGACGCCTCCACCTGAGGACAAGCGTTATAACCGTCATAGTGTCAGAGAAATTGACTTCGGCAAATTTGCTTAAAGGAGTTTTATTATGAGAAAAGTAATTACCTATGGTACATTCGACCTTCTTCATTACGGTCACATTCAGTTGCTCCGTCGTGCAAAAGAACGTGGGGACTATTTGATTGTTGCCCTTTCAACTGATGAGTTTAACTGGAATTCAAAGCAGAAAAAGTGCTATTTCAGTTATGAGCAGAGAAAAATGCTTCTTGAGTCAATCCGTTATGTTGATTTGGTTATTCCTGAAGAAAACTGGGAACAGAAAATCTCCGATGTTAAAGAATTTAAAGTAGATACATTTGTTATGGGTAACGACTGGGAGGGTAAATTCGACTTCCTTAAGGACTACTGCGAGGTAGTTTATCTCCCAAGAACACCTGAAATTTCAACAACACAAATCAAAAAGGATTTAGGCAAATAAAATGAAAAAAGTTTTGATTTTTGCCCCAACTGCTCCTACAAGTGGTATCACTCAATATATTCTCAATATGCTGAGTGTCCTTGATACCGATAATGTTCGTTTTGACATTCTGTCTTTCAAAAATCACCGTCTTAAAGCATGGTGTGAGGAGCATGGCACAGAATATTTTGAATTTGATATTTCACCATATAAACAGAGAAAGCAATACAACGAGTTTTTAAAAGGTGTATTTTCAAGAAATTATGAGGTTATTTATTATAATATATCAACAATTTCTGGTTTGCAGATTTTCAAAAGTGCAAAGAAGTATTCTGATGCAAAACTTGTGGTTCATTCTCATGCTTGTTCGGTAGAGAATCCATCAAAAATGATTCGTAAAATCTTTACTTATGTGCACAAGATTTTGCGGGTATTTGCTAATAGGTATTTTTACAAGAAATGTGCTTGTTCAGAGGGTGCAGCAGAGTGGATGTATGGTAAAAAACATGCAAAAGACACTTTAATTCTGAAAAATGCCATTGATGCTGAAAAGTTCAGATATAACGATGCTGATAAACAATATTTAAGAGAGAAACTTGGAATAACCACAAAGTATGTAGTGGGACATGTTGGTAGGTTTGCACTTCCTAAAAACCACAGTTTCATTTTGGATGTGTTTAAAGAGCTTGTGAACATTAATGATGATTGTACATTGGTACTCATTGGTAATGGGGAATTAGGAAACTCCGTCAGACAAAAGGTTAACGACCTTTCTTTGGGAAAAAAGGTCGTTATTCTGGATTTTCAGGAAAATGTTTTTAAATATTATTCATTATTTGACCTGTTTTTAATGCCTTCGTTGTTTGAGGCATTTCCGATAACTCTGATGGAAGCACAAGCAAACGGACTAGCTTCCCTGGTTAGTGACACTGTAACCCAGACATGTAATATAACAGGGTTGATAGAATTTATGTCACTGTCAGAATCTGCTGTAATCTGGGCAGAGACAGTAAACAATAAACTAGTAACTCCAAGAATGGATACAACTAAAATAATTTGTGAAAAAGGATTCGATTTAAAAACACAATCTAAAATCTTGGAGGAGATTCTTTAGTTATATTGTCCGGAATATGTGGAAAGGGAGGGACTATATTGCTAGAAAGCTCATTGGGCAAGGTGTTATTTAGGTATTCTCAGATAATAACATTTTTGCTATCAATATCATTATTCGTCATATCTCATATAGTAGGAAATACGGAAATGATGTTTATTTCATTGGGCATTTTGCTTATTGGCAATATGCTTTATGGAATAGAAAAAATGAGAGAAAGATTTGTCTTTTGTCTGTTTAATTTTGCCTGTCTGTTTTTCCTGTACGGAAGAACTTTTATAAAGTTAAATCAACTGGACGATTGGCAGTATCCGTTCGGTGACGAGATTCACAAAACAGCCATAACAATGATTTATATTTCCATATTATTTTTGTTGTTTGGTGCAGTTTTTTTCGGGCAATTCAAACAGGGAAGACCAACGATAAAAAGAGAAAGCATCTTGAAATCAGAGGACTTCAATAAAAACCTGCAAATAATAGCATTTATTGCATATTTATTCTGTGCAGTTTTTCTGTTGATTGTAGAAATTGAAAAACCTATTGCTATGCAAGGGAAATCCTATGTGGACTATTATTATACATTCCAAAGTTCATTACCAGGATTTGTGTTGAGTCTTTCTGCATTGGCTAAATTTGCTCTTTGCTTGTTCCTTGCGACATTACCATCGAAAAAGATGGCATTTATCGCTTTGGGTATATATGTTGTATCTACAATTCCCGTATTTATTGTTGGTCAACGAAACCAATTCATTTCAGCGGCATTGTTTGTTGTTTGCTATTATTTGTTAAGAGATTACATAGGAAAAGACAAACCAAAAAAATGGTTTGGAAAATTTGAAGGAACAGCAATCTCAATAGCATTACCATTTTTCTTTGCCTTCCTTTCAATTTATGAATCCATAAGAAAGGATATCGCAGTTTCTAAGGTGAATATTTTCAATTCTATCTCCGACCTGTTTTATTCGCAAGGCGTAACTTATGAAGTAATATGTAAGTGTATAAAATATATAGATGTGTTACCTGAAACAAACATTAACTATACTTTCGGTGCGATAATAGCATATTTTAAAAGTAACGGAATTTCAAAACTGCTTTTTGGAACTGAAAGTTATAAGGCTCAGACAATAGAAATGGCTATGTTTGGAAACAGTTTGAGTGATACAGTCAGTTATTTTGATTTAGGCCAGAAATATTTTGAAGGTGCTGGTTTGGGCTCATCATATATCGTAGAGTTGTTTGTGGACTTTGGTTATGTTGGTGTTGCACTTTTCAGTTTTCTTCTAGGTATATTCTTGATATGGGCTGTTAAAGTGTTTAATAAGAATATTTTAAGTTCTTACTTAGTGTTGGTAGCATTAATTCAGTTGTTCATGGTTCCTCGTTCATCAGCAACAAGCTGGTTAGTGCTGTTAATATATATACCTGCAATTATTTTCTTAATCGGAATATGGGTAATTTCTTATTTATGTCAAAAAACATATTATAAGGAAAAGAAAGGATGAATTTTATGTTTCAAAAGTTAGGTTTAAAAGATATCTTTACAGAGATATGGTATCGTAAATTTATTATTGTTGGGTTAGCTGTTGTCGCTGTTGTTTGTGCTGTGCTCAGTGTGTTTGTTGGTAGCAGTGCAGACAAAGCACAGGGTGAAGCTAAAACAGTTTATACCAAAACAATTCTTGTTAATATTGATGCAAAGAATAAATCTCCTTATTACGATATGATTGGGCAGTCACAGAAGTTGAGAGCAAGTTATCTTGCGTCCTGTAAGACGGAGTATTTCGCAAAATATATTCAGGAAAATATTGTGTCAGAAACACCAATAAGCGAACTCCTTATTGCACAGAGTCAGGAAAAATCAAAAATACCTGATAAAGATGTTGCAACAATTATGGATTCATTAGTTTTTGAAAGCATCAACGACTCAACATCTATTAAACTTTCATTTAAATGCAACGATGACAATTTGGGTGAACAGATTCTGAATTCCTTGATTCCATATATGGAAAATGTGTTGCAGGAAAAACTTGGAGAAGCAACATTTGTTGAAATTGACCGTTCTTCATATTCAGAGGAAATCGTTCAGGTTAATGGTGCAAATAAGACTCAGATGATAAAAGATGTAATTGTTAAAACAATTATTTTTGCAATAGCTTTTGAATTTGTTTATTTGGCAGCAGTTCTTTTAATTGTTGTATTCGTGCCTAAAGTACATGAAGCTGGAGATATTAAAGCTTATTTTAACGTTCCGGTGTGGGAAAAGAAATAGGGGGTAATAAGAATGACAAATGATATCAAATATATTGCAAAACAAATTTTAACCTTATCAAAAACAGATAATGTAATTGCTTTTTCTTGTCTTGCTGAGAATGAGAGTAAAGTGAAAAATGCTGATTTTCAACAGATTGTGGAAGTATTGAAAACTTCAGGTATTAATTTTACTGTTGTTAATTATGATGCTACATATAGTGGAGCGATTGACATAGATGCAACTAAAATTTGCGACAATTTTTCATATAATTTTGACAATATCGATATTCCAGAAGGCTCGGTTGTTCTGGTGAATCTCAAATCCATTTTAGGAAACGAAGAACTTCTGGATTCAGATGGGAAAATCAAAAAAATAGTATTAAGTTCAAAATACGGAAAAACTTCATTTAATTCCCTTGAAAAAGGTGCAGAAATCCTTAAACAGAACAAAATTGAAGTAATTGGAATAATTGCAAATAAAAGATAATTATTATGAGAAGTAAAAAAGTTTTAATCAATTCAATATTCGGTATGGCCGGTTATGCAATACTTATGCTCAGTAATTTCATAACCCGTTCCGTATTTGTTGACCAGTTAGGGCTTAGTATGGCTGGTGTTGACACAACCTTCAAGAATTTCCTGCAGGTTTTGTCATTGGCTGAATTAGGTCTTAGTACAGGTTTGCTCTATAAACTTTACAAACCCATTGAAGAAAAGAACAACAGAGAAATAAAGAAAGTTCTCAATTTCTACAAACAGGCGTATAAGGTAATTGCTTCAGTCTTTATGGGTGGGGCAGTTATTCTCGCCTTTGTGGTGAATTTCTTTATTGAAGATACGGATAAATCCCCTTTATACATCTCTTTCCTTTTCATTCTTTATGCAGGTGACACGGTTGCGTCCTATCTTTTCGCAAATCGTAAAGCTCTTATAGTTGCTGACCAGAACAACTATCTGGTAAACAGAAATGATGCTTTTATATCTCTCATTACTCTTATAAGTCAGGTTACACTTTTATATCTTACAAAGAGTTTTATTGTTTACGCAGTAGTAAAAATCGTGTGCCGTCTTATCGGTGCTTCCCTTATCGGCAATAAATTTAAAAAGATGTATCCTGAAATCGCAAAGGATAAATCAAAAGAAACAATTACAGGTGACGAGAAAAAGTCACTTATTAAAAATATGAGTGCAATGCTCTGCCACAGAATCGGTGGCGTAAGTGTTACTGCAACAGGCTCTGCAATTATTTCAAAAATGCTGGGTACTGTTCAGGCTGGTATTTATGGTAACTATACAATTATCACAACAGCACTTATGCAGCTTGTAACTCAGGTATTCAATGGTGTTACTGCAAGTTTCGGTAATATTATCACCGTCGAATCAAAAGAAACAATTTATAAGAGGTTCAAACTCTTATATTTCTTCAATTATCTTATATTTTCATTCTTCACCGTGTCCGTTGGTGTGATTATTCAGCCCTTTATGAAACTCTGGATGCACGGTGACCCAAATAGTCTTTTTGCCGATAGAACAGTTGTGCTTTTGCTCTGCTATTTCTATGTTTTCGGTATTCGTCGAGTAATTTTAATGGCAAAAGATAGTGCAGGACTTTACCGTCAGGACCAATGGTTTGCAATTTTAGAGGCAGTTCTCAATATTGTAATGTCCGTTGCATTTGTGCTTTGGTTCAAATCCATTGACGGAATAATTCTTGCAAATATTCTCAGTATGCTTATAATACCATTATGGACTCAACCATATCTGGTTTATAAATATGTTCTGGAAGCAAAACTCGTTGGTTACTATGTACGATATGTGATTTATTTTGCGATGACAGCGGGACTTTATGTCTTGACAAGTCTCGTAGCCAATAAATTCACAGCAAATGTTGATAACTTGTTTGTTGAGTTGATTGTAAGAGGAGTGATTTGCGTCGCCATTCCAAATCTTGTCAACGTTGTTGTTTTTGCAAGAACACAGGAGTTCAAAGATTTATTTACTCTACTTTTAGGTGTTGTAAAGAAGAAAACCAAAAAAGGATGATTTTAAAGTGTCTCTAAAAGATAAAAAGCTATTTTTACTTGATATGGACGGAACAATTTATGAGGGTGCCCGACTTTTCGAATGTGTCAATGAATTTTTAGCACATATTGAGAGTGTTGGTGGTCAATATGTGTTTATTACAAACAATTCATCCCGTTCAGTTAAGGATTATGTCATAAAACTTTCAAATATGGGAATTAAAGTGACAGAGGATAATTTCTTCACATCCTCTCAGGCAACTGCACTTTATCTCAATAAGCATTTCCCAAACAAGAAAATCTATTGTATGGGAACAAAGTCAATGATTGCTGAAATGGAAAAATATGGTGTCAATATTACAACTGAGGCAGACGAAGACACTGACTGTATCTGCGTTGGTTATGATACTGAACTTACATATAAAAAGCTTTGGGATGTTTCCTATCTTCTTCAGACAAAGAAAGACATTCCGTATATCGCAACAAACCCTGACAGAGGTTGTCCTACTGAATTTGGTCTTGTGCCTGACTGCTTCGCAATGTGTGAAGCAATAAATTATGCCACAAATCGCAGACCACTTTATATCGGTAAACCCGACGGATTTATGATTGACTTCTCCGTTGAACGTTCACCATTCAGCAAGGAAGAAACTGTTGTAATCGGTGACAGACTTTATACTGACATTGCTTCAGGTGTTAATGCGGGTGTTGATACAATTTGTGTTCTCAGTGGCGAAAGCACAATGGAAGATATCACAAAAAGCGAAATCAAACCAACTTATGTCCGTCAGGATATTAAGGAAATACTTAAGGAAATACAGGGGTAAAAGTTATGGAATACGATGCATTTGATGCGGGAATTGAACTCGGCGGTCTTCGTAGCCGTGACGATATAAGACTTCTTATCTGCTATCTTCTTAAAAGTGTTGATGTGCCGATGACAAGACAGATGCTCAATGATGCTATGCAGGAAGACGGTCTTGCAAACTTTTTTGAGGTGGGTCAGGCAATAGAAGAACTTTTGAAAACAGGTAATATTACTGCCGATATTCTCGACGAAGACGAAGTTGTTACAGTAACTGAAAAGGGCAGGGAAGCAGCAGAGCTTTTACAGACAAGCCTTCCCCGTACTGTCCGTGAGAAAGCAGTCAATTCTGCAATAAGACTTGTGACTCGTGCAAAGGTTGAACGAGAAAACAGAATAGAAGTGAGAAAAGAAGATGATGGTGGATATACAATCACATTTACTCTCTTTGACAGAGGCACCGAGCTTATGAAACTCTCAATATATGTTGTTGACAGTATTCAGCTTGAAACAGTTAAGAAGAATTTTATTGATGACCCTGTAAAAGTTTATTCGTCAATTATTACATCTCTTACTGTGTAATGGGCAAAATAAAAGATACAGTTCTTTGGTTGTTTCTCACCGATAAATGTATTTATTGTGGCAAGCTTCTAAATAAAGGCGACACTCTTTGTGAGAATTGTAAAGATAATTTGCCAAGAATTACAGGTGAGCGTTGCAAATATTGTGGTGCTGGTAAAGACAGATGCAAGTGCAATAAGCACAGAATGAGATATGACGGTATCACAGCGCCTTTTTATTATGAAGATGGCATTGTCGATGGAATAGCAAGGCTTAAATTCGGCGGAAGAGATTTTATGGCGTATCACTTTGCAAAAGATATGGCAAAAGCGATTGAAAAGGACTTTGGTGATATAAGATTTGATTATATAACTTTTGTGCCTATATCATCATTTCAAAAAAGGCATAGAGATTATAACCAAAGTGAATTGCTTTCAACAGAACTTTCAAAGGTGTTGTCATTACCCGTAAACAATGTTCTGCAAAAGATTTTTGATAACGACATACAGCACGAATCATCACAGAATAGGCGAAAGGGCAATGTGCTCGGTGTCTATGATGTGAGAGAAAATGAAGATGTAAAGGGTAAAACAATTTTGTTGGTTGATGACATCAAAACAACAGGAGCAACCCTTAATGAATGTGCTAAAATTCTGAAAATTCGTGGCGCAGAAAAGGTTTATTGTGTCACCGTTGCATTAACAGGTAAAAAGGTGTCAAAAGACCTTGACAATTAGCCGTTTTACTGTTAAAATCATTTGGAATTAAATAAAATAAACACTATGACAAAGAGTAAGATTTATTGTGTTCGCTTTTAGAGAGTTGTCGTTTGGTGCAAGACAATACAACCCTTAAATCGATATGTAGCTTTTGAGTGGTTTCGCCTAAAGTAGAAATACCGTTAAGTGAAAACGAGTAATTCCCGTTAAGAATTTTAAGTGGCTGTCTATAAACAGCAAATTGAGTGGTACCACGGAATTTTTTCGTCTCATACATTTTGTATGGGACGATTTTTAATTTATAAATAAACCGAAAGGAATGAAATATATGTCTAAGGAGCTTGAAAAACAGTATAATCCGAAAAATGTTGAAGACAGAATTTATAAAGACTGGCTTCAGAACAAATATTTCCACGCAAAGCGTGAAGAAGGCAAAAAGACTTACACAATTGTAA
>CALBQZ010000046.1 GCA_937899735.1 uncultured Clostridia bacterium
GTCATAGACTTGACGGTATGATGTTCTCTTGCTCATCTCTCGGTATTAAAGTCGGCGGTGCTCTCGGTACTGCTATCTGCGGTTGGCTTCTTGATGCTGCAGGCTATGTTGAAAATGCAGCTGAACAGACATCTGCAACAGTCAATATGCTCCACTTTCTCTATCTATGGGCACCTGTAATTCTTTGTGCAGTAGTAGCTGTTCTTCTTGCACGCCTTAAGGTTGAGAAGGCTAACAAAGAGCTTCTTGAAGAAAAGCACATGACAAAAGATGAGCTTGAAGTTGTTTATGATAATGCATAAGGAGGGTAACCATGAAAGAGTTTCAGAAATTTGATAGAATCGGTACTACACCTCACAGAAGCTACTATATTCCTTTTGCTCTGGACGATACGGTTAGAACAAAACACAGCATTTTGGACCGTACATCAAGCTCAAGATTTACATCTCTTGATGGTATGTGGCAGATTAAACAACTTGACCATGTTGAAGATTTCGATGTAAATGTAATGCTTGGAGATTCTATTCCGGTTCCTGCTTGTGTGCAGATGCACGGTTATGACCACATCCAATATCTTAACATCAGATATCCTTTCCCGGTAATGATTCCACATTTACCATATGAAAATCCATGTTGGCATTATCGTCGTACTTTCAACTTGAAAAAGCAACCGGGTGAAAAATACTATATTAACTTTGAAGGCGTTGATAGTGCATTCTACATATACATTAACGGTCAGTTTAAAGGCTACTCACAGATTTCTCACGCTACAAGTGAATTTGATATTACTGAACTTGCAGTAAATGGTGAAAACACAATTGATGTGCTTGTTCTTAAATGGTGCATTTCCACTTACTTGGAATGCCAGGATAAGTTCCGTTTTTCAGGAATTTTCCGTAATGTGTATATGCTTACTCGTCCTGAAAACCATATTACAGATTACAAGATTGAAACAACTTTTTCAGGTACAGACGGTATCCTTGCATTTATCAACGAAAGTTCAGTTGATATTAAACTTGTTCTTGAAAATAACAGTATCATTGTCCCTGCGAATATGAGAGCAGAAATGGTGGTTAAGGATGTAAAGCCTTGGACTGCAGAAAATCCAAATTTATATACTCTTGAACTTTATGCTAATGATGAAAAAATAATTGAAAGCATTGGATTTAGAGAAATTACCATTGACGGAAAAGTTTTTAAAATTAACGGAAAGCCTGTAAAACTCAAAGGTGTAAATCGTCACGACTTTAATTGTGAAACAGCTGCAACTGTTAGCCTTGAAGAAATGGCGAGAGATATTCACCTTATGAAAGAATTGAATGTCAATGCCGTAAGAACATCTCACTATCCCAATAGTCCTGAATTCTATTTGTTATGCGACACATTTGGTATTTATGTAATGGATGAAGCCGACCTTGAAATGCACGGTGCTTGTTGTCGTGACGGTAGATATGACATTCCACTTTGGGAAGAATACGCAGAAAACGATTTCTTTACACCAGGCATTACTGATAGACATACAGCTCTTGTGGAACGTGACAAGAACCGTCCAAGTGTTATTATTTGGTCTCTTGGTAATGAGAGTTCCTTTGGTAAAGCATTCTTCAAGGGTGCCAATTACATTAAAAAGCGTGATAACACCAGACCTGTTCATTATGAAGGTTTGCAAAACGCTGACCCGAAATACTACTATACCGAGCTTGTAGATATGGTAAGTATGATGTATCCGAGCTTTGAAAAAATCCGTGAAGATGTGCTTGATAACCCTAAAGAAATTCGTCCCTTTGTGCTTTGTGAATATACACACGCAATGGGAAACAGTTGTGGTGATATCGCAGAGTATTGGGATATGATTTACAACAATGAACAGATGATGGGTGGTTTTGTCTGGGAATGGGCAGACCACGGTATCAAAACTGATAAAGGTTTCCTCTATGGTGGTGACTTTAAGGAACCTGAACACGATGGAAATTTCTGTGCAGATGGACTTTTAACACCTGACAGAAAATTAAAGTCAAATGCTTTAGAAATGAAAGCAGTATATGGTGGAAAGACAAAATCCGAAGTACGCATCGTTGATATTCCTACAAGCACATACAAGTTTTCATCAGCAATTGATATCCAAGTAAATGAGCATACCGGTGAAATCACATCAATAAAGGCAGACGGTAAAGAAGTGCTTCGTACACCTATGCATTTCAACATTACTCGTTACACCGATAATGACCGTGATCTCGTTCCTCATTGGATTGGCAGATGCCATCTTGATGCATGCAGACCTCACATATTCTCTTGTGAAAAGAATGAGAATTCATATAAATTTAAAGGATGTCTTGCTGCTAACTGCTTGATGCCTGCCGCAGAATTTGAGTTAATGTATGAGGTTGCAGGAAATGTCCTTACAGCAACCATTGAATATAAGTTAGCAGACTATGTTGAACGATTCCCTCGTTTCGGTATTGAGTTCGGTGTGGATAAAGCACACGGAAATTTCTCATACGCAGGTTTTGGTCCAACA
This sequence comes from uncultured Clostridia bacterium, assembly GCA_937899735.1. GTDB lineage: Bacteria > Bacillota > Clostridia > Oscillospirales > Acutalibacteraceae > Fimenecus. Next base: position 2,519 of record CALBQZ010000046.1, read on the forward strand.
GAAAGTTATGTGGATAAACACGTTGCTTGTGAATATGGCTATTATGTAAGCTCTGCAGAAGAAAACTATGACCGTGAATACATTCGTCCTCAAGAATCAGGTAGCCACTATGCATGTAAGTATTTAGCAGTAAAAGATTTATTCAAGGTAACTGCAGAACAACCTTTCTCTTGTTCAGTAAACCCATTCACAACAAAACAGCTCTGTGAAACCCTTCACTCATTTGAGCTTGAAGGAAACGATTTCGTGAATGTTTGTATTGACCTTGCAATGCGTGGCGTAGGTTCTCATTCTTGTGGTCCTGAATTACCAGATGAATATGAGATTCCAAGAAAAGGCAAGAACACATTTAAATTTACATTCTGATAATACGTAATAATTTATTCAAATGCGGTTTTGTCACCGAATATAATGACAAAAAACGGAGACGCCACATCAAATGGCATCTCCGTTTTCTATTTAAAAGGAGTAATAAAATGAAAATTGCACTAATTGCACATGACAAAAAGAAAAATGAAATTATTGAATTGGCAAAGAAATATAAAGATGTACTTGCTAAATATGACCTGTATGCAACCGGTACTACCGGAACACTTATTATGGGTGAAACTGGTCTTAAATTGTACGAATGAAGAGTGGTCCTAAAGGTGGTGACCAACAAATCGGCGCTATGTTAGCCAACGGAGAACTTGATTTGATTGTTTTTCTTCGTGACCCGCTGACTGCACAACCTCATGAACCTGATGTATCCGCACTCCTTCGTCTTGGCGACGTTCAGAGAATTCCACTTGCAACAAATATTAATAGTGCCACTATTATGTTGGAAGCATTAAAGAATGAAACATTTTTCAATATGATAAAAGGTTCTAATCCTGACGATTAATATGCAAAATATTTTCTACGATAAATTTCTTATAAAATTACGTTTTGCTGAAAACCCACTAACAATCATTTCTATACAATTAAGCCCTTGTTAAGAAGATTACAGATTAATCTGCTTCCTGATAGAGATTTTTTTGCTCAACAAAATACTCCTTTCAAACAATAATTTAATGCTTGAAAGGAGTTATTTTATTCGTCTTTTATCAACTTTTTGCTTTCTATTTTAATACGGAAACAGCATCACTGATTGTTTTTTCAAATGCTTCTCTACCGTAATCATCTACTTGAGCTTTATTCTTTTCACCGTGAGTAAGACATCCTGCACCACCGATACAACCACCGACACAAGCCATACCTTCAATGAAGTTTGCATCAAGAACATTCTTACTTTTTTTAAGAAGTGCTACCTTACAAGCTTCAATGCCATCACATACGGCAGGTTTAACTGTAAAGTCAATCTTCTGTTCAGTCAATGCTTGTTTAACTGCATCTGAAAGTCCACCTGAACGAGCAAAAATTCTACCAAAGTATGAAGCGTTATCAAGCACATCTTCGTCGAGAGTTGTAATGTCAACGTCTTTACTGTCAAAGAGAGCTTGTAATTCTTCGAAGGTAAGCACTGCATCTACA
>CALBQZ010000047.1 GCA_937899735.1 uncultured Clostridia bacterium
CAGGTCTCATAACAGAACCAACTGTAAGACAGTTGAAATAGTCGTCAATGAAAATCATACAACCAAAGAGAACTGTTGCAAGCTGTGCACCAACTCTTGACTTAATATGTGTTTTTGCCCAACGACCAAATGCAGCAGAACCACCTGCTTTATTCATCATTGAAACCATAGCACCAAGAACAATAAGGAATATAATAATACCCATATTGTATGAGTCAGCAATATTTGCTACAAATCCATCACTAAATACGTGAGTGATTGTACCTTCGAAATTACCTTCTGCATAAAGCAAACCACCTACTACAATACCCACAAAAAGTGAAGAATAAACTTCTTTTGTGATAAGTGCAAGTGCAATAGCAATTACAGGTGGAAGTAACGACCAGATACTTGAATAAAATCTTGTTGGAGCCTCAACCTGTCCTGAGCCACCACAATCCTCACAAATATTTGAAACGTCTACAGAACAATCTTTACAAGCGAGATTTGTTCCTTCACATTCAGCGCAGAATGAAAGATATCCAGAGCCTTCACAAGATGAGCAATCAATCATTTTTGCTGTTGTAGCTTCCCCATCACTTGCGAAAGCAAAAATAGCCATACTTGCAACAAGTAAAACTGAAATTACTATAGCAACTGTGGTTTTAACGCTAAACCTTCTTTTCATTTTTTACATCTCCTTTTTATTAAAACCGGGATATATAACCCTATCCCAGAATGTAAATATACGTTGAAAATATAACATATTTATCATATTTTGTCAACGATAATACATAATTGTATTTTAACAAATAATTGTTGAACTTTTCCTCTTCTATGTGTTATACTATAATCAAGATTGGAGTTGAAATTATGATTAGAAATGAAGCTATGTTCAGGTTAAGTTATGGATTATTTGTATTAACAACAAATCACAATGGTGAAGATAACGGATGCATTATTAACACTGTTACTCAGGTTACTGATAATCCAAAAAGAATCACAATAGCAGTTAATAAAAACAACTACACATGCGAAATGCTTAAAAATTCCAAAAAATTTACTGTTTCAGTTATTTCTCAAGATGCTACTTTTGATTTGTTTAAGAGATTTGGATTTGCGAGTGGCAGAGATACAGATAAATTTGCAGGTCACAAAGACTATTACAGAACTGAAAATGGAACATATTTTATTTGTGAAGGTACTAACGCTTATATATCATGTAGTGTTACCGATATAATTGATTGTGGCACTCACCTATTGTTTATTTCTGATGTAACAGAAGCTGAAACACTTTCTGATGTACCATCTGCAACATATCAGTATTATTTCGACAATATTAAACCTAAGCCTGAAGCACCAAAGAAAAAAGGTTATGTTTGTAAAATATGCGGATATGTATATGAAGGCGAAGAATTACCTGACGATTTCATATGTCCGATATGTAAACATGGTGCTGATGATTTTGAACCAATTAAATAACAAAACAAGAAAACCTTCGTCAATCAAATGACGAAGGTTGTTTTTTAGTCTTTTAATGATGAACTCAAAAATTCTTTTAGCCTTGGACTCTTAGGGTTTTCAAAGAGTTCTTCAGGTGTTCCAAACTCTTCAATGATGCCATCTGCCATAAAAATTACTTTATCAGAAACATTCTTTGCAAAGTTCATTTCGTGAGTAACAATCACCATTGTATTCTCACCATTTTTAAGTTCTTTTATAACTCGAAGCACTTCACCTGTAAGTTCAGGGTCAAGAGCACTTGTTGGCTCATCAAAACAAAGAACATCCGGTGAAAGTGCTAGTGCCCGTGCAATAGCAACTCGTTGTTGCTGACCACCAGATAATTCACAAGGATAAGAATTAACTTTTTCAGCAAGCCCCACACTTTTAATAAGTTCCACTGCTTTTTTGTTTATTTCATCATCAGAACCTTTTTTTAATAATGAAGGTGCAAGAGTAACATTTTTAAGAACAGTGTACTGAGGAAATAAATTAAAGTTTTGGAAAACAAGTCCAAAATGAAGTCTGTTCTGACGAATTTGTTCATCATTAAACTTGGTTTTTACGCTTCCATCAAATAAAAGTTTATCCCTAACACTAATTGTGCCTTTATCGGGTGTTTCAAGAAAATTCAAGCATCGAAGCAAAGTAGTTTTACCACTACCTGATGAGCCGATAAGTGCTAAAACTTCGCCTTTTTCAAGAGAAAAATCAATACCCTTAAGGACTTCTGTTTTTCCAAAGCTTTTATAAATATTTTTAACTTCAAGCCAAGACATATAAGCTCCTCCTTAAGTTCTGAAATAACTGAGTTTTTTCTCAAGTTTGCCTAATATAATAGTCAAAATACCACTGAAAATCAGATAATACAAACCTGTAAAGAACAATGGCCATATTTCACCTGCAATACCTTGTGAGCCTTTCATGAACGCCTGACCAGCCCAGATAATTTCTTGCAATGCAATGATTCTTGCAAGAGATGTATCTTTAACAAGTGTAATGATTTCGTTTGACATTGGTGGTAAAACATTTTTAATCATCTGCAAAAGTGTAATTTTAAAGAAAATCTGTGATTTTGTTAAACCAAGCACTTGTCCAGCCTCCTGTTGACCATGAGGAACTGCCTGAATACCACCTCTGTATATTTCAGAAAAATAACATGAATAGTTAATTATGAAAGCAGTAACCGATGCTATAAATCTTCCTTCTTCACCACTGCCCCAGATATTGTTGTGAAAAACAAGTCCTGGTAAATAGTAAATAACAAGAAGCTGAAGCATTAACGGAGTACCTCTGATAACCCACACCAATGTTTTTACAACAGCACTCAATGGTTTGAATTTAGACATAGAACCAAATGAAACTACAAGTCCAAGTGGTATTGCTCCAACCAAAGTAATTATAAATAATTTTAATGTTTGAATAAATCCAACATTCAATGCATCAAAGACTATTGGAAATTGTTCGATAAATGACAATTATAACACCCTATCTAATTTATTACACCAAAAGAAGAGAGTGCACACAACACTCTCTTCTTAATTTTTAAAACTTTAAAAAATTACTTAATAAGTGCTTCCTGAACGCCATAAGTTTCAGCTACTTTTAAAGCATTGCCATTAGCTAATTCAGCATCAAAGAATTTATTGAATTCAGCAACGAGGTCTGAACCCTTACGGAAACCAACACCGTATTCTTCACTATTAAGACCTGCTGTATATGTAAGATTTGCATAACCTGTGCCTTCACCAATCATAGCACCTGCCATGAGTGAGTCAATGATAGCAGCATCACATGTACCTGCAGCAACTTCAGAAAGAGCAGTTGCCTGGTCAAGTACTTCAGTGTAATTAAAGCCGTTTGCTTCTGCCTGGTCCTTACCTGCTGAACCTGCTTCAACTGCAAATTTAAGTTCTTTACAATCAGCAGCTGTCTTATATTGTTCAGCCTTATCAGCAGGAACAACGATTACCTGAGCGTTATTGCAATATGGCTTTGAGCAATCCATACCAGCTTTAACTTCGTCAGTAAGTGTCATACCATTCCAAACGCAGTCGATATTCTTTCCGTCAAGTTCCATCTTCTTGTTATCCCAGTTAATTTCAACAAACTCAACTTCAACACCAAGGTATTTTGCAAAAGCCTTTGCCATATCAGCATCAAAGCCTATCCATTTGCCATCTTTATCCTGATAATCCATTGGTTCGAAATCAGTAATGCCAACAACAAGCTTACCTTTTTCCTTAACGTATTCCATATCTGTCTTGTTTACTTCTTCATTTTTCTTATCGCCACCACATGCTGAGAAGCAAAGTGCAACCATAAGTACTGCCATAAGGACAGCAAGTATTTTTTTCATTTTCATAATAATAGCTCCTTTTAGTATATTAAAGTGTTAATACGTTAGTATAATACAACAATAAACACGTTTTGTCAACTGTTATTATATATCTTTAATAAGGCTTAGGATTAATTTTTCAGCTTTTTGGCATTCTTCCTGTGATTCCTTTGATTTTTTAAATACTAATGCCACAGATGCTACAATAATTACACCAAGCACACTTGCAGAAAACACACTCATTGCTCCAAGTTTATATGAGTACATAAGATATGCTAATACAGACAAAACGGCTAACACATAAACCAGTCTTATCATCGGGTCGTATAGTTTATCGTAAACCATAGCATATTCAACATATGAACCATTATCGTCTTCTCCGATATCAACAAGATAATGATATCTTTCAAAAGTCATTGGTTGAAGTTGCTTGTTACGTGTATAAATATATTTAACCTTATACATTTTATCTAACTTGTAAAATTTACCGTATATACCCGTTAAATTGTCTTCTGCTGTTGGATTTTTTAATAAAGCATTGAGTTTTTCACGAATTTCAAGTGTTGAATTATCAAGATAAATCTTTTTTGTTTCACTTAATACTTTGTAATGTGTTTTATTTATAATCATTTTAATCACCATATTTATTCTATAATAAATTATTGCAAGTTTCAAGTTGAAAACATATTTAAGTTGTGGTATATTTAATTGAAATAATTTTGAGGTGTAAAAATGAAAAGTTTTACAATTAACAAAAATGATGCAGACCAACGTCTTGATAAGTTCATCACAAAAAGTGTTCCTCTTTTACCAAAAACTCTTTTGTATAAATATATCCGTATCAAAAGAATTAAGGTCAATGGTAAACGTGCTGAAATTTCAACACGACTTAATGTTGGTGATGTTGTTGATATGTATATCAATGACGAGTTTTTTGACAAAGCACCTGAGAAATATGATTTTCTTAAAGCATCGAAAAATCTAAATATCATTTATGAAGATGAAAACATAATACTATGTGATAAAAAAGTTGGTGTACTCTCCCACCCCGACGACAACGAGTATATCGATACATTAATTGGAAGAATCAAGCGATATTTATACGAAAAAGAAGAATATAAACCTGATGATGAAAATTCGTTCGTGCCATCTCTGGTAAACAGAATTGATAGAAATACCGGTGGTATTGTTATTGCAGCTAAAAATGCAGAAACACTTCGAATTCTTAATCAAAAAATGAAAGACCGCGAGCTGCACAAGTTTTATCTTTGCATAGTTCACGGCGAAATCAAGAAAAAGAGTGGATTGCTTGAGGGTTATCTTGTAAAAGATGAAAGTAAATGTTTGTTTAATGTAATTGTGGACATTTCTGAAGAAAAATATATGACAGTTTTATCACCTTATTTTGATACACTTTCTGAAGATGATGCAAGAGAATTTTCGGAGATATTAGGTTCTAATTTCAAAAGTGAAGTAATTGCTATGCCTTGTACGGAAAACTGTCAATTCAAAGGAATACCATATAGGTGCTCTTGTTTTATCGTCCATTTTGCTGTTTTCCATTTTAAATCTCCATTTATATGCATTTATTTTTTATCAACTCTTTTATCTGTTCTTTATTCATCTCTCTTCCTAGAATAACTCTTTTAGCACCATTGTTATACCAGAAATTACAAGAATGTAAACTTACTAAATTGGCTTGTGTGCTTACATTTATTGGAACACTTGGTGCGTATTTTTTTACAATTTCGAATACTCCTCCATCTGCTACTATTATTCCATCTACTTTTAATTCATTTAGCATTTTTG
>CALBQZ010000048.1 GCA_937899735.1 uncultured Clostridia bacterium
ATTGCCTGCTGGAACATTTCATCCGTAATTCCTGTGCCACCGTGCAATACAAGTGGGGTTTCAACCATTTTGTTTATGTCATCAAGGACATCAAAACGAAGATTAGGAAGCACCGGATAGTTTCCGTGGGCATTACCGATTGCAACCGCCAACGCATCAACTCCGGTTTCGTCACAGAAAAGCTTTGCGTCATCAGGATTTGTACAAAGGATTTCGTGAGCTGCTCCATCACCCTCATTACCACCTACAACACCAAGTTCAGCCTCAACAGTTGCACCGTACTTATCAGCCATCTCACGGACTTGTTTTACTGCTTTTATGTTTTCTTCAAGTGGTAAAGTTGAACCGTCAAACATAACGGAAGTAAATCCCATTTCCAATGCTTTTTGTACAGTTTCAATTTTAAGTCCATGGTCAAGATGCACTGCAATATCAACCTTTGAATTCTTTGCTGCAGAAATCATCATTGGACCCATAAGTTCAAGTGGTGAATTCTTTAATCTGCACTCAGCAATCTGTAAAATTATTGGTGTGTTGAGTTCTTCTGCCGCAGCAACTGCACCCATAACCATTTCCATATTACCGACGCTGAAAGCACCCACGGCAATATTGTTTTTCTCGGCATTTCCGAGAAGTTTTTTCATTGGAACTAACGCCATAACAGCACACTCCAATCCATTTTATTATAACTGATTTATTTTATCATTTTATATTCCTAAAATCAATGTTTAATGGGTAAAAAATAGTAGCTTTTTTCTGTATATTTTCACATAAAAACAGCCCATTGACCATTTAAGTCAACGGACTGTTAATCTAATATAAACTATTTAACCCAACCGAGTTTCCACATTGCGAATGCACCAAGTACAGAAGCCACGATACCCGGGAAAAGTAATGTACTCGCACCCATTGTAGGAGCAAAGAAAAGAACAACAATCATTACAAGAATTGGAACGATTGAGATTTTCCAATGTTTTAAGAAATAGCCTGCACCCAAAGCACCAAAAAGTGCTGGAAGCACCTGCGCAAAAGCAGGTTTTAAAATTTCATTATTTGTAAAGTCATCAAGGAAAGGTCTGAATACAAGAACACCGATTGCCATAATCAATGTTGTTACAATTGAAGATGTTGCAATAGCGATTGTTGAGATTACTTCGCCTTCTTCACTGTTTGCCTTAACCTTTGCACCTTCCATAGCACTGATTGCACAGGGAAGCTTAAGGTTTGTAATATTACCTGTTACGAATGAAAGATATGTACCACCTGCACCAAGCATTGGTGTATAAACTAAAACTTCAACAACTGCAAGTGACCAGTAAAGAGGAATAAGTTTCATAAGCCCGGCCATAACGCCACTGAATGCCGGCCATACACCAAGATACAAACAAATTCCAATCGGGAACATTAAAAGTGCACAAAGAGCAGTGATACTTGATACTCTACCCCAAGCATGAACACGGTCAATATATGGTCTTTCTTTTTTATTGATACTCATAATTAACCCCTCCATTCCAAGATAGCAATATCAGCTGGCAATACATTAAATGCAACTACTGCAACAACCATTGCTACAATCATACCGATAGGCATAACAAAAGGTTCAAGCCATGT
>CALBQZ010000049.1 GCA_937899735.1 uncultured Clostridia bacterium
TGAATAAGCGTTCATAATCAATAGGGGTACCTGCAACCTTTTCTATTCCTGTTGTGGTAGTAAAAATACATGTATGACCACGGGGATACATATCCGTTGCCCTGATTTCTGTTGGAAGGGAGATAATCGCACCAATTTTAACTTCTTTGTCGTAAACGGTTAAGTTTCCGGGTATCATACTATCTTCGGGTGGTGCTTCCGTTGCATCCGAAGTGATTGTGCGAAGATTTATTGTGTCGCCTGCTTTGTAATCAAGCTCCTGAGAGGCATATAACTTATATCCCTCTCTGTGAAACCAATCGGGTAATTCATTACCAAGATTATGAATACTATAAGTATAGACAGTGTCATTTTTATCGAATGTAAGTGCTAACCCGATTTTTTCATAAGCAACAAGGATTATTTCCTCACCTGAATTCAACTTGTCTATGTCAATTTTTCCGTCAATCACTTCAAACTGATTTATATATTTTTCAAGAATCTGTTCATCATAGCCAATCATATCCATTCGAAATAATTCTTGTTCTGACTTTGATTTTTCCTTAAGCTCAAGGTAATAATTGCTTTCGCCGGTAAACCAGACGTCACAAAGTTCCTCAAAACTTAACCCTTCAAGCTCATCCTTGGTAAGGTTTCGTGTTTCCGACCAGTATCGGTCTTGCCCCAAAAATTCAATTAAGGTCATATATTCGGAATATTCGTCAACAGTTAAATATGATATGTTTTCTTTATAACCACGAACATTTGTAAATTTAGGGTAGTCAAGAATATCCTGAACCATATTTAGCGATATTTTTTTGTCCATATTTGGAAAGTTAAGTCCTTGTACAGCAGATGCATAAATTCTTCTATCTATAACATAGTCAGATGAGTTGAAGACACTCCACAAACTGTCATTCATTTCTGTTTTTAACATAGATAAGCCGAAACAGGACATAAAAATTGTAAGAGCAAGGATTATACTTACACCAATCTGTTTGCCTTTATAGAATTTTATACTGCGTTTTGCAAGGAGTTTTGGAACATTGAACTCTTTTTCCGTCTTTATTTTCTGTCGTGACATTTTGCGGTTAAGCTCAACATTTCTTATCGCCTGCATAGGTGAAATTCTTGATGCCTTAAATAACGGAATCAATGCCGCAAGCATAACGCAAATAACACTTATTGCTGCACTGCCGAAAAGTACCTTGAAATCAGGTATGAAAACATATTCATCACCCATAATTGTCGCAAAAAGCTTAACGCCGAAATATGAAATTGCAACGCCTATTGGAGCACAAATCAATGCAATTATAAAGGTTTCTCTGCCAAAAATGTTGATAATCTGTCTTTTTGTTGCACCAACTGCACGAAGCATACCAATCTGCTTGCGTCTTTCCTGAAGATTGGATGAAAATGCGTTGATAATGCCGATACAAGATGCAATCATAAGCACAACAGTAAGTGTTATTGTGAGAATTGACGAGTTAAGCACCTGACTGTTGGTGTTGTAATAATAAGAAGTTACATTTGTAATAATGTCTGTAATACCATCTACACCTGTTTGCTCTCTCATAGTTTCGTAAAACTTAAATAAAAAGTTTTGTTCAAAAGCATTTGAATTATAGTAGTAGTTACCATCTTGTACTTTTATCTTGGTTTCACGAGATTCTTCTGTTGGGTTAAAGTAAAGGGCTAAAATTTCTTTACCACCTATATCAACTTCTTCTTTTTCGCTTACAAAAGCTGCCGGAATTGTAGGAACATTGTTATCATAATATTCAAGATTTTTTCTTTTATCAGTTAAAATACCAACGATTTTATATGTTTTTTCAGTTGCAGTTGTATTGAAGTCCGTTCCGTTGGCAGAAAGAACTGAAAGTGAAATTTTGTCACCAACTTTTGCATTTATACCAAGACGGAGTGCTGCGTCTGCTTCTAATGCAATTTCACCTTTGTTTTCAGGGTATTTGCCTTCTTTAAGTGCTACATAATAAAGGTCTTTTGCATTGTCGTCAAGCCAGGCAATAGGTGTGCCTTTGTCAACTCTTTCTTCATCAGTATAACCATAACCAATAACATGTGCATAACCGTATTTTTCAATATAACCGTCTTTTTTACCACCCTCAACATCGAAAAACTCAGGTGGATTAAAGTAATAGCCGTAATAATTACCTATGTTGCGTCTCTGAAATTCTTCATTTGAAGACTGATTGCAAGAAATGAAGAAAAGAGTGCCTGATGAAAACACTATTGCAAGAATAATACCAATAATGAGAATTGTATATTGCTTTCGTCTTTGTTTAAGATTCCCTAATGCAAGGGTATTAACCGTTAGTTTCTTCTTCATTGCTGTTCACCTCCCTGAGTTACACAGAGGCTGAGGGCTTGGTGTCTTTCACAATTTTACCGTCTTCAATAGTGAGAATTCTCTCTGCTTGTTCTGCAACATGCAAATCATGAGTAACAAGAATAAGAGTAACGCCTAACTGTTTACTCACATATTTAAGAAGTGACAATACTTCACGACCACTTTTACCATCAAGGTTACCTGTTGGCTCATCTGCGAAAAGAATAGCAGGTCTGTTAGCCAATGCTCTTGCAATAGCAATTCTTTGTTGCTGACCACCTGAAAGTGCAGATGGCAAGTGGTCAAGTCTGTCTCGGATGCCGAGCATATCAATAATTTTATTAATATATTCTTCGTCAGGCTTTTTACCATCAAGCATAACAGGAAGAAGAATATTCTCATAGCCTGTTAATTCCTGCACAAGATTATATGCCTGAAATACAAATCCGAACCGACGTCGGCGAAGAATTGAAAGTTGATTGTCATTATATGATGAAAGTGTTTTATCACCATAATAAACATCACCACTTGTTGCGTTTTCAAGAGAACTTAAAACATGAAGAAAGGTTGATTTACCTGAACCTGACGGACCTGTGATTGCACAGAATTCGCCTTGTTCAAAACTAACGGTGATATCGTCAATTGCCTTGACAACATTATCTCCGCTTAAATATTCTTTTGTGAGATTTTTACATTCAATAATGTTCATAAAAACACTCCTTTTGATTTTGTACCTTTATGATACAATGTCAACCTTTCATTTAAGTGACTTTTGTCTTAAGATTTTGTAAGAAAAGAAAATCGGATACAAATAAACTGCACCCGATTTGTTTTATAGTTTTAAGTTGGCATCAATTATTGGAAAACAAATTGAAAAGCGAAGTCCTTTTTCACCGTTTTCAGCGATAATCGTACCGTGATGTTTTTCAATAATTGCTTTTGTAATTATTCTTGCTGTATCTTCTATTACATAATGCATATCACCTTTATATATTGTAATAA
>CALBQZ010000050.1 GCA_937899735.1 uncultured Clostridia bacterium
ACCAACATAGCACCAGCCTACGCTATCTTTAACCCAAGCGTTTGTGAGCATTGCACCACTTGAGCCTAAATAGCACCAACCTTTGCTATCTTTTCTCCATTGGTTAGATACCATATAGCCATTTGCATCGATGAAATACCAATATCCGTTATCTTTTAACCATTGATTCTTCACAATATAGCCGTTTGCACCTATATAACACCAGCCATGGCTATCTTTTGCCCAAGCATTTGTGAGCATATAACCGTCAGCACCTAAATAGCACCAACCTGTGCTGTCTTGTTTCCAACAGTTTGTAAGTTTCACATTATTTTCATAATATGCCCATTTGTCGTTTTCATAAACCCAACCGTTCTCAAAAATCCAACCTTGAAGCATTTGAGTTTTTTCAAACACTTTTGAAAATTCAGTTGTGTCGTCTGCAAATGTTACTTTACAAGCATATTTTGTGCCGATTTCAGAATTCTGGAGAGTTGCATCTGTTTCACCATCGATTGCTGTGTATTCGTAGCCATCAGTATATGCTTTTACAAAAACTTCATTACCATTAACATCTCTGTATGCATAAACTGCATAGTAGCCGTCTCTTTCCGCAGTAAATTCGCATTTACCGTTCTCATCAGCATCAGCAGGGGCATATCCACCTAACGTCATATCTTTAATTTCAACACGACCGTGATAATCACCTGAAAGTTCAATTGAGATTGTTTCTCCTTTTTTAAGTGAAACTATAAAATAAGCATAGCAATCATATGTTTCGGCTGTGCCAACATAAATACCTGACCAACCATTTTCTGCGTCATAGATTGGGCCTTCGTCTTCACTTGGGAATGGAATTGTATTCTCATCTGTAAGTTCTACTTTTCCTTCTTTTGCAATATACCACTGATATGTTGCATCTGTGTCGTCATTAAGTTCAACATAAGGTTCATCTGATGTTGGCTGATGAACAATTGCATAAGTATATTCAAGAATGTCTGATGTTAAAACATCACCATTTTCGAGTGTCACTTTACAAGCGTATTTTATGCCAATTTCAGGATTTTTAAGAGTTGCAGTTGTTTCGCCGTCGATTACTGTATATTCATAACCACTGACATATATTTTGTGTGCTACAGGAGAATTTGTGTAAAGAGTATAAACTCCGTCTGCATCCATTGTGAATTCATAAGTGAGAATACCGTCATTTTCATCGCATCCGTCGCCCTCGTGTCCTGCATCGAAATCCCAGAAACCACAATGTTTAAAGCCACCTTCTGCAAATTCAACAACAACTGTGTCACCTACTTTAAGTTCGAGTGTTGCACTGCTGTAGTAATCATCTGCATCAATAATCTGTGTCCAGCCATTTTCAGAATCATAAGTTGCTGTTGCATCATTGTATGAATATGCCTCTGCATTTTCGTCTGTTGCTTCTGCTTCTTCCATTTGAACACTATACCACTGATATGTTGCGTCTATATCATCATTGAGTTCAACATAAGGTTCGGCTGATGTTGGCTGATGGTCAATACCTATTTGTTTTTCAATAGTATAATCATATTCTACATCGCCATCATGATTGCTAAGTACTATATAGTATGTTTTACCTGCTTCTGCTTCAAATTCGCAATAGAAGTTATATGTATCCTCATAATAGTTATCGTCATTATACTCAATTTCTTCGCCATCAGCATCAAAAACAATTACATAAGGGTCGTTAATGTCATCATTACCACCGTTATCAGAAACAACTGCATACCAGCCACTTTCTGTTGGTGTGAACTTAACAATAACTTCTGCATGTTCTTCAGGAATATAAACTGTGTTTGTTTCATCTGCTTTAACTTCTTTATATTCCAAATCAAGCTCGCAAACATCACATTTTTCGTTGAAATCTTCGTCTGTATGAATACACACTTCACTACAGCTATCACAAACTCCGTTGTTCCAATCGTGTTCATATGTTGCCGGAATTACTTCACCTGTTAAATAATCTTCGCAAAGTTCACAGTAAAGCCCTTCAGTATGACCGTCAGCACAAGTAGGGGTTACACCATCACGATAATCATCTTCAGAAATAAAGTGAAGTTCTTTGCTGTTAAGGTCTTCGTTATCTTCATGAATTGAAATTGCATCCCAATCTTCTTGTGTGCCTTTGTAATGAATTGCTGTAAGTTCGTTAGTACGTGCCAAAATATCTTCATCAACACTCTCTACGCCTGAGCCGATAATCAATGTTTCAAGGTTTGATTCCCAAAACGCAGCGTAGTTTATGGTTTTAACTGAATCAGATAAGATTATGCTATCAGTACTTGAGTGAGCAAAACAAGACTCCGGAATTGTATCAACACCATTTCCCACTATAATAGTTGGTATGTTAGTATATGTAAAAGCACATTGCTCCATTACTGTTACTGTATCAGGAATAATTACAGTGTTTATCCCTTGATTACTTTCAAATGCCATTTCTCCAATTGTTGTAACAGAAGAAGGAATTGTGTATTTATCACAATTTTTATTGGCAGGATACATAACAAGAGTTTTTTCATCTTCTGTAAAAAGAATACCATCAATACTCTTATATGCTGCGTTTTCTTCTGCAACATTTATTTCTTCAAGCATCTTGCAGCCGTCAAAAGTATAACCTGTTACATAAGTTACCGTTGACGAAATTGAAACTGTTACAAGATTATCTTCATAACAGAATGCTGAATCAGAAATTTTTGTAATGCCTTCTTCAACTACAACTTCTGTAATTGACTCATTATATTCTTTCCAAGGTGGTGAGTACCATTCAGTATCCATTTCACCTGTACCGCTTATTGTGAGTACACCATCATCGGTGAGTTCCCAAGTAACGCCCTCACCTGCTGTACCATTTGCAACTGGTGCGTCAGTCGCGAATGCCATTGGCATTGTTGATACAATCATAATAAAAGTAAGTATGATTGCTAAAATTTGTTTGATTGTCTTTGTCATAATAACTCTCCTTTTATATTGTTTTGATTTCATTTATTGCTTCGTTTAATGCTTGTTTATTTTGTTTTTCAACATATTTTGTTAACTGTTTTAGCAAGTCGTGTCCCATTTTGTGATAATCGGTTTTTAAAATTTCATTGATTACTTTTTCTCGTTCTTCAAAACTTATGTCGTAAATCTTTAACAAGCAAGTGAGGATAAGTCTTATTTTATCTTCAATTGTATAGTTTTCTGTGCAAGGTTCCGTCAATGCACTTCGTTCGATACAACAAGTTACATTTTCAACTCGTCTGAATCGCTCAGGCGTCCAATCTGATAATCTTTCGCCGAGAATTTTTTTGTTTTTCTCTGCTGTCCAATCCTTAACATAATGCAAGGTCTTCGGATAAGAATAAATTGCAAGATAAAGGTCTTTCGCCTGCTCATTTTCTTCACAGAGCATTATCTGTGAAGAAATCTCCCAACAATAAGAAAACAAATCATCGTGTTCTTTTGAAACCTTGTTTATACATTTTGTGTGAAACTCTGTAATTTCTTTAGTAAGTTCTAAAAGTATATGTTCCTTTGTTGGATAATAAAACGTTAAGTTGCCAGTGCTGATATTAAGCTCATTGCTGATTGCTTTTGCCGAAGTGTTTGTAAACCCCTTTTCAAGAAACATTTTCATCGCAACCTGCATAATTTCAAGTTTAGTTAAATTTGATTTTCTACGAGCCAACGGTTATCAAAACTTATAACTGTTTGCCACATT
>CALBQZ010000051.1 GCA_937899735.1 uncultured Clostridia bacterium
AGCTCCGCTATGTGTTTTAATCTTTGGCATAATAATATCCTCCTAATATAATATACTACCTTTTTCCGCTACTTTATTTTGAACCTTTTGGTGAAAGGAACATAAGCATTTGACGACCTTCAAGTTTTGCAGGTTTATCAATATTACCTAATTCCTCAACAGCAACAGCGAAACGTTCCATAATTCCGTTACCTAAATGAGCATGAGCCATTTCACGTCCTCTGAAACGGATTGAAACCTTTACTTTGTTTCCTGCCTTAAGGAATTTAAGAGCATGGTTTACCTTTGTATCAAAGTCATGAGTATCAATGTTAACAGAAAGTCTGATTTCTTTTGTCTCGATAACCTTCTGATTTTTCTTTGCTTCTTTTTCTTTCTTTGCCTTATCAAAGCAATACTTGCCGTAGTCCATAATTTTACAAACTGGTGGCTGAGCATTTGGGGCAATTTTTACAAGGTCAAGGTTGCGTTTTTCTGCTTCCTTTAAAGCATCCTTTGCAGACATAATGCCAAGCTGTTCACCGTCATCGGTAATAACTCGGATTTCCTTGTCGCGAATTTCTTCATTGATTTGCAAATCTTTGGTACTGATAAATAAACACCTCTTTAGCGAAATTTAAAAATGCGGACAGAAATTCTGCCCGCACCATTACAAATCAAACTTTTTAGAAAGTATTGACCGGTCAACTCGAAGCCGACGGGTGAGAACACAATTACTGTTCTGCTTTATTTTGCTCTGTTATTATAACACAAAAATCCCGGATGTCAACAGTTTTTTCAAATTTTTTACTGCGTTCTGACATTTGACAACACTGTGTTGAAATGTTATATTTTATATAGTAAAATATATACATTATATGTCATTAAACTGGAGTGTTTTTATGAGTTACAAAATCACAAACCCTTACGAAAGCGTCACTTCCCTTCTTGGAAAAGAGGAAAACCACTACAAGACAAATCTTCATACCCATTCCACATACAGTGATGCCAACGACACAATGACCGATATGATTAAAGGCTTTTATGACCTTGACTTTGACATTGTTGCATTTGCTGAGCATGGCATTTTAGGAAAATACTGGAACGAAGAACCAACTCATATCCCATTTTTCAATTTCCAATATCTTTGGCATGGAAAGCGTAGTTACCTTACTGAAGAACAGTATAAGGCGATTAAAAAGGGTACATATAAGACTGAAAAAAATTTAAGAACAAAGAAACGTGGTCTTGAAGATGTGCCCAATGCTATTGAATGTAATATGTTCACCATTATGAAAAACCACGTTAATGGTTATTTTACTGATAATGCTTACGAGGGTGTTCAGGGTATTGAATTTGACTACGATATCCCTCTTGGATTAATCGAAAAAAGTGGTGGTATTTCCCACATCAATCACCCAACAGACTTGTTGCGTTCATGGGAAAGACCTGACTGTGCTGACAAGCCTGAAAATATTCATTTCTTTGCAAACCTCATTAACAAATATCCTTCCTGTATGGGTATCGAGGTCCTTAATATGAAGGATATTCCAAACCGTTGTGACAGAATCCTTTGGGATAATCTTTTGAAGCTTCTTACCCCCCACGGACGTAAAGTTTTCGGATTTGCCAACAGTGATGCTCATCAGGTTGACCAAATTGACACAGCATTTATGGATTTTATTCTCCCTGAATATTCACTCGCAACACTCCGCAACGCAATGGAAACAGGTACTTTCTTCTCAATAGCAAGATATGCCAAAAATGAGCTTGGTGAGGATTTTGTAGGTTATGGCCCAACCCCGCAAGTAATGGAAATTACTGTTGATGATGAAAAAGAAACAATCACCATCAAAGGCATTAATTGTAAAGAAATCGACTGGATTGCAGATGGTGTTACTATCAAAACAGAAACAAGAGAAAATGATGGTGAAATTATTTCAACAATCTCTCTTGATGAACACAGCGACAAGATTTCCTGCTATGTACGTGCACAGCTTAAAGGCAATGGTGGTATTTGCATGACGCAGGCATTTATCCTTGATGACGGTAATATGGAAAGCCTTAAGCAACCAATAATTGTGCCTGAACTTTCTGAAGAAGAAAAGAAAAAGAGAAAATTCTACGGCAAAAAGCTTGGTGTTGTTTACGGAAAATTGACCAAGAAGATATAATATATTTTCGATTCTAATATAACCAATGTAAGCAGCTTTTCTTTTTGATTAGATTTTTTCGCAAGGCAGTATTGCAAAAAATATACCTCTGCCTTTCTTTTTTTGATTAGATTTTTTCGCAAGACAATCTTGCCGAGGCGAAGCCGTATGAAGATACTGCCAGCCGAAGCAAGGAAGTATTGCAAAAAAATATACCAAAAAAACTGTTGACAGTTGACAAATCGTATTGTATAATACAATCTGTATCCCAATGTATAAGGGAGGGATTTTTAATGAGTCAGGTAAAAGTTAAAGAA
>CALBQZ010000052.1 GCA_937899735.1 uncultured Clostridia bacterium
TCCGGACATGCAGATATGTCATATGGGAGGTGAAGGCTTTGTTGCTGAGCCGACTATATATCAATATTACAAAAAAATGCTTGATTTATACGGAGTAAATGTTACCAAGGGTATAAAAAATGTATTAAGTAACTATCCTGATGATATATCATATAATGTAGTTATAGCGGAAAATTTCATGATGCATAATTTGAAATATACTGAGGATACGATTATCGATTATGCCAAAAGCACAGTTAATAGTATATACAATGTTAAATGATTTTCAAAATGCAAAAATGTATTATGAAAAAGCTGCTGAATTAAATTCAATAGTATATAATACTAAATATAGTTTGGCAGAAATAGCAATGATGTACAAGGAGCTAGAAGAAGCAGAACAATACTTTATGCAGGCTTTGCAAGACCCAGAATTAGAAGCAGATTCATATTTGGAACTTGCTAGAATTAGCATATTTAAAGGAGAAAAAGAAAAAGCCATTCAGTATGCAAACATTGCATTAGAAAGTGATGCCCGAAAAATAGCAGAGAAAATCAAAAATGATGAAGCATTTATAATGATAATGCCTAAATTAACAATTCCGCTAAACTTAGAGCATATAGAAGAAAAACAAAGCAAACTAAGTCAAAAAAATAAAAAAGCAAAAGAGCATTTAGAGAAAAATTCAGAAATTGCTAGAAACATTGGATATGATGACATAAAAATGATGAACTATAAGAAAAATAAGGAAGAAGTTAGAGGTGGAGTTGTAAAATCTAGAGCCGAACAAAAAGAAACACTAGAAATGACTGAAATAGATATAGTAGAAGAAAAGGAAGAAGATCAAAAAGAAATAGAAGACTAGAAAGTTAAAAATTTCATAAAATCCAACTGAATTAATATATTGTATGGAGGAGAATTTATGAAATTTTTAATGAGAATTAAAATAAACAAAGGAGGAAAATAAAATGACAATTACTGAGAAAGTAGCTTATCTTAAAGGTCTTGTTGAAGGTCTTGATTTTGATAAGGACGATAAAGAAACAAAAGTTATCAATGCAGTTCTTGATGTTCTCGATGACATCGCACTTACAGTAAGTGACCTTGACGATGAAATGGGTCTGGTTACACAGCAGCTTGACGAAGTTGATGAGGACCTTGCAGAACTTGAAGAAATCTTCTATGACGAATGTGATGATTGCGACTGTGATTGCGATGATTGTTGCGACTGTGACGAAGATATGTATGAAGTTGAATGCCCAAACTGTGGTGAAATGATTTACTTCGACGAAGAAATCATTCTCGATGGTGAGGCTGAATGTCCAGCATGCGGTGAAGTTCTTGAATTTGACTGTGATTGTGACTGTGACTGCTGCGAAGACGAAGAATAATTAAATAATTAGTTTCCTTAACCACTCTGTTTAAAAAAGCAGAGTGGTTTTTTAATTTTAGGGTATATTTCCTTACAACGGATATATTTGGTAATATCCTTTTCGCATAAAGCATAAAAATATGTTGAATTTTTTGTTAAAAAGGTGTAAAATATAATGAATTATAATGTGGTGTAGTGTCTTTAATTATTCCACTGGAAAGCAGTAAAAGGAGGCAATAACAATGAAATATTTTCGAATTGGCATTTCTTTGCTCTGTATTTTGTCAATTTGCCTGTCTGCTGTATTCTTTGTCAAAGCAAAAATGCAGGATAAAACATATCCTGTGATTACTATTGATGAACAAATTATAGATGTAAGCATTAATGTTACCGATGAAGGACTTTTGAAGGGTGTTACTGCATACGACAAAAAAGATGGTGACATAACATCAAAGATTTATATTGAATCCATTTCAAAGTTTGTTGAACACGGTGTTTGCATTGTTACTTATGCGGTTTGTGACAACGATAAACACGCAACCTCTGCAACACGAAAAATTCGTTTTACTGACTACACTGAACCAGAATTCATCATTAAAGAATCCCTAGTTTTTGCAGTTGGTCAAAAAATAAATATTCAAGAATGTGTTGGTGCAAAAGACTGTATCGACGGTGATATCAGCGACCGTGTTATTGTAACAGCTACCGATTACAACACTAATGAAGTCGGCGTTTTCAATGTTTCCCTTATGGCAACAAACAGCATGGGCGACACAATCTATATGGATATTCCTGTTTACATAAAGGATTTGAGCTTTTCTGCTCCTAAAATTGAGCTTTCCGAACATATTGTGTATAGTAAGGTAGGTCAGGAAGTAAACTTGGTTGATTATGTCCGCTCAGCAGTAGATAAATATGAACAACCAGTTAATGTTCTTATCGATACAAACCTTGATATTAACAAACCTGGTACCTATGAGGCTCGTTATGAGACGCAGGATTCGGACGGCAGACGAGGATATGCAATTATGACAATCATTGTATCGGAATAATCCGGAAGGTTATATATATGAAAAACAAAGCTATATTTAGTTTATTTACAATTGAATGGTATAGTGTTCTGAAAGATATTCTGTTGAATTTTTGGTTATTGATTCTTGCAGCTATTATTGGATTATCATCCATCTTTGTTATGGAGCAAGCACTGTATAAACCTGTTTACACAAGTTCAGCAACATTGATAGTTCAGGTTAAAACCGGTACATATCAAGCCTATACAAATCTTTCTGCATCTTCTGAAATGGCTGTAATCTTCTCTGAGGTTTTTGTGCAACCCTCAATGAAAGAAAAAGCAGCGGAACATCTTCAGATAGATGAATTTAATGGTAATCTTAGTGCCACTCCACTCTCAAATACAAATATTATCAATTTGAGTGTTACTGCAGACGACCCTGAAACAGCATATAAAGAAATTCAGGCTGTTCTCAAAGTGTATCCACAGATTTCAGATACCATTTTCTCAAATGCGGTTATTGATGTAGTAAGAGCCCCTGAAATTCCTAAAGGTCCTTCAAACTCCGCATCGATTCCATATAAGAAGCTTATCATTTTAGGCATTGTCGGTGCAACTTTGGCAGGAATTGTGTTAATTTCTTTCCTGAGAGATACAATTAAAAGCGAATCTGCCTTTAATGAAAAGGTTGGAGAGAATCTGTTAGGTACAATATTAAAAGAACGTGATTATCCATCACTTAATGCTCTTATAAAAGGTAAAAAAAGAAAGAAACTTGTCACTGATGCTTTTGCAAGTTTCTCGTTTGTTGAAAACTATCAAAAGATTGCAACAAAGTTGGAATATCTCAATCAAAAAAACGGAGACAAGATTTTCCTTGTTACAAGTGTAGCTGCGCACGAAGGAAAAACAACAATTTCTATAAACACTGCGTTGTCACTTGCACGCAAAGGTCATCGTGTTGCGTTATTGGATATGGACTTGATGAAACCATCTATTGCAAAATCTTTGGATATCAACGGTGAATATGTTGATTTGGCTCATGTTTTATCAAGCGATATGACGGTAGGTCAATATACATTGCTTCCATACAAGGATGGCAGTTTGTCCCTTGGTTTAAATAAAAGAAGACACAGTAGCTTTACCGGTTGGATTAACCGTCCAACAGTAAAAAATGTTATTAGCCAGATTGCTGAAAAGTACGATTATGTTATTATTGACACAATGCCGCTCTCAGCAACCGCGGAGGTATCCTCAATAGCAAATCTTGCTGATAAAACAATACTGGTTATTAAGGCTGACTATGTTAAAACAGGTGATGTTAATGACGCTGTTTTAACTCTTAACAAAAAGGATTGCCTGGCTGGATGCATTCTTAATGATGCACATAAAGAAATTTCTTTCTTTGGACAAACAGGCGCTTATGAGGGTTCTTATACGGGAAGATACGGTAAGTATTCTCATTCTCGAAACTAAAATTATTTAAAACTAATTTAGTAGTGGTGTGTTATGGCTGAAAAAGAATTAACAACACAACTTGATAAGAAAAATCCATCTGAGGAACAGGAAGTCTTTCAATTTCATCTCACCGATATCTGGCGTGGATTTCTCAAATTATGGTGGGTTTGTGCAGCGTTAACTGTTGCTTGTTCTATCGGACTGACTCTGTTTGGAATTATCCGATATACTCCAAGCTATACTGTTTCTGCCACATTTACGGTGCAGACTCAGGATATCAGTGCAAGCGGAAGCGGTATCACCTCTTATTCCTATTATTATAACCGTACAACAGCAGAACAGTTATCAACAACTTTCCCCTTTATTTTGGAAAGTAACCTTCTTCAGACTGCAGTTTGTGAGGATTTGGGTGTTTCTTCCCTTCCTGCAACTATTTCCGCAACATCCGTTACAGGAACAAACATGTTCACCATGAGGGCTGTTGGAAGAGACCCACAAAAAACATACGATACACTTATTTCTGCAATGAAGAATTATCCTTCAATCGCAGAATACGTAATCGGTTCTTCACAACTTGTTATGATTTCTGAGCCTGTCGTTCCTGAATCCCCTTCTAACAGCAGAAACATACTTAAAAACGCTGTTATAGGCTTTGGTGTAGGTGTTGCATTAAGCTGTGTGGTTCTTATTTTATATGCAATGCTTAGAGAGACAATAAGAACAAAGGATGAAATCAAAGAAAAGATTAACCAGAATTGTCTTGGTGTTCTTCCAAAGGTTACATTTAAAAAACACAGTAATGAAATTGACCGTTCAATTCTCCTCGTTAACCCGTTGGTTGATGATTCCTTTGTAGAATCTGTAAAACAGTTGCGAAATTCCATTATCAGCGATGCTGGTGAGAATACAAAATCCATCCTCTTTACTAGTACAAGTCCTGATGAAGGTAAAACAACCGTTTCCTTAAACCTTGCTATTGCTCTTGGAAAAATTGAAAAGAAAACAATTATTATTGATGCCGATGTTAGAAATCCAAGTGTTGAAGCAAGCTTGATGAAATACGAAAAACAGGACAAAGGTAACTTTGACGCTTTTTCCCAGCTTAAATCAGTAAAAGAATTGGGAATTGATGTTCTTACTTTCAACACAGGTGAGGATGATATGTGGAAAGTTATTAACACTGATTATCTTGAAAATCTTATGGGTACATTAAAGGAAAAATATGATTATATTATCGTTGATGCCCCACCGTGTGCCCTTGTTTCTGACCCAATCACAATCGCTGGTGTTGCTGATGCAACTGTTCTTGTTGTTAAACAGGATACTGTAAGAACAACAAGAATCAAATACGCTATTGACAATTTGCAATCTGTTAATGCAAAAATCATCGGTTGCGTACTTAATTCTGCAGCTTCCGGTATTATCGGTTATGGTTATTACTATGGTGGATATGGATATGCATACAGCCGTTATGGATACAAAAAGTATGGTTATGGCTATGGCTATAAATACGGATACGGAAAAAACAAATTTTAAAAGCTGGTTATAGTTATGGAAAAAAGGAACTATAAAAAAATCCTTACAGATATTTTCCATGAATGGAAATGGCTGTTTGGATATATGCGTAAGTATTGGTGGAGTATTCTTATATACCTCATCATAGGTATTGTTGCCATACTTATGGGATTAGGTTCAAGTGTTGCAGCCAAGGTTATGATTGATGTAGTTATCGGTCACAAACGAGATATGATTTTAAAAAGTGCTGTTTTGACAATTGGACTTGCTGTTTTCCAATTAATATTTAACTCTATCAGCTCTGCAATAACCGTCAGAATTGGTACAAGAGTTAATCAAGAAATTCGTTTGGATTTTTTTAACAAAGTTCTCCATACTTCTTGGGAAGATATAAGTGGTTACCGTTCAGGCGATATTATCAATCGCCTTGAGGGTGATGTTACAAAAATTTCCTCCGGCATAGTTAGCATTCTTCCTTCATTTATTACACGAACAATACAGTTTTTTGGTGCTGCGGCCGTTGTATTTTACTATGATAAAACAATGGCATTAATAGCAATCGCAAGTGCACCTGTTGTTATGCTTACCTCAAACTATATGATGAAAAGCATACGAAAATACGGGCTAAAATTACGAGATGCAACAGGTGAAATTATTTCCGAATGTAACGACGTAGTGCAAAATCTTCAGATGATTAAGGCTTTTGGCGTTACAAAGGATTTTTCAAAAAAGTTCAACTTATTACTTCATCAATATCGAAAAGCAAAGTTGGAGTTTGAAAAATTTTCTATTCTCACAACTCTTGGTATGGGGCTTATCGGATTAATTGTTTCATATGCTTGTTATGGTTGGGGTGTATGGCAACTCTGGAACGGAGCAATTTCCTTTGGTACTATGACATTGTTCATTCAGCTTTCCGGAGTTCTTACAAATTCCTTTAATTCAATTGTAGGTCTTGGACCAAGTGTTGTTTCAATTGCAACTTCTGCCGGAAGAATTATGGAACTTTCATCTCTTACTGCAGAAGAGGATAAAGATAACGAAGAAGCAAAAGCATTAATGGAAAAATCACTTGAAGGGACTCTTAAAATTTCTGCTGAAAAGCTTTGCTTTGGATATAAAAATACTGAAGAAAATGTAATTAGCAACGCATGTTTTAACATCTCCTCTGGTGAGACTGTAGCTATTATTGGTCCTTCAGGCGAAGGAAAAACAACAATGCTCCGTTTGATTTTGGGTCTTGTTCATCCAACAGAAGGCAGCGTGAAATTCTCTGCCGAGGGATGTAAGGAAATTGATGCTACAATCAGTACACGTAAACTTTGCTCCTATGTTTTACAGGTAAACAGTATTATTTGTGGTACTGTGGCAGAAAACCTGAGACTTGTTAAGCCTGATGCAACAGATGAAGAGTTAATCGAAGTTTTAAAGAAAGCTTGTGCATGGCAATTTGTTTCTAAATTACCTGGTGGATTAAATGCACAGATTGGCGAAAGAAACTATAATCTATCCGAAGGTCAGGCACAAAGAATTTCTATTGCACGAGCACTTTTGAGAAACTCCCCTGTTCTTCTTATGGATGAAGCAACATCTTCTCTTGATGTTGATACCGAAAACAAAGTGCTTGAGAATATTATGAAAAGTGACCCTCACAAAATTTGTATTTTTACTACTCATCGTCCAAGCATGTTAAAATACTGTTCACGTATATTTAGAATAAGTGAAGATGGTAGTTTTTCAGAATATAAAGATAAAGAAAAGGAGATGTGCATTGATGTTGAAGATTAAAGCAGGCTTTGTTTTACGAACAATTGCCAACCAGACAATTGCCGTACCTATCGGTCAACGCACATCTGATATACATGGTGTTATCTCCCTCAGCGAAAGCGGAGAGTTGCTGTGGAATGAACTTTTAAAAGGAACAGAAAAAGAGAACCTGGTTAATCTTTTACTTGATACATATGAAATAGACAGAGAAACTGTTGCTGCAGATGTTGATGATTTCATAGACGGTCTTTTTAAACAAGGAGTAATGGAAGAATGATTAGTTGTGATTTACCATTTGAGTCCAACTTTCCGTATATAGTCACTCAATATGCCAAAGAAAATCGTATTCCTATCTCACTGACGATGGAAATTACTCCTTTTTGCAATTTCTCTTGTCTTATGTGCTTTGTTCGTCTCACTCCGGAACAAGCAAAAGAGCAAGGTGAGTTGCTTACGAAGGAACAGATTCTCGATATTGCTCAACAGGCAAAGAATATGGGAACCTTGTATCTTACTTTAACCGGTGGAGAACCCTTATCAAGGCCTGACTTCTGGGAAATCTATGCAGAACTTAATAAAATGGGTTTTCTTATTTCTATACTTTCAAATGGTTCATTAATTGACGAAACAGCCATTGAAAAATTTAAAAAATATGGTATGCCGTATTATGTAAAACTAACCTTATATGGCGCAAGTAACGAAACATATAATAAAGTATGTGGTTGTAATAAAGGCTTTACAAAAATAAAAAAAGCTGTTAAACTTCTAAAAGAAAACAAAGTGCCTGTAAATCTTTCCGGCACAATGGTCAAAGAAAATGCTGAAGACATTGCTGAAATGTATAAGATAACACGGGAATGGGGAATTCCCTTTCAACATACTGTCTCTGTAGTTAAATCTGCAAGAGGAAGCGTAAATAATGTTGAAAAATCAAGATTCCTTTTTGGTGAATTTGTTGATAAATTAACCTTGGAACAATTAGAGAAAAACAAATTGCCTGAATGTAAATCTCCTTTTGCTTGGTGTGCAAGTTACAAGAGCAGTGCCTGGCTTACTTGGAACGGACATCTTCAGATTTGTGCTTTTATGAATGGTCCATATTCATTGATTTCTGACGGTTTTGAAAATGCTTGGAAAGAACTCAACAAAAAACTTGAGGCATTGAAAACCCCTGAAGAATGTAAAGATTGTAAATATATTGATTTTTGTCAGCGTTGCCCGGGATTACTTTGTGCAGAAAGTGGGAGTGCAGAAAAAGTGTCAGATTCAGTATGTGACACAGCAAAAAAACTTTATTATGCTTATATGAGATTAAAGGAGGCAAAAGAATGAAAAAGAAATACGTTCGACCGGAATCTTTCCTCTACTCTATTGCATTTGATGAAAATATAGCTTCCTCCGGCGGAACTGGAGTTGGTGGAGACTCCATTTCAGGTGCCATGGTTATTTTGTTCACTTATGACATATCACCTTGCAGAGAGTATTATGCTCAGTCTGATAAAAAAGTTACTGTTCCTGATGGTTCAAGCTTTTTCACATACTTTATGGAAATGCAAAATCTAGGTGCACCGGCAGGTTGTCTGGAACTTATTCAGTAATGAGCAGTTATTCATTTGTCGATTGTCCCTTTGAAATTACTTTCGGAGGGAAAGAAAAAAAGTACCAGGACTTTTATACGGCAGAAAGTCTTACACCAATTCAAAAAATCAATATCAGCGACTTTGATGATATGAGTAGTTTCTCCTATGGTATAGAATACTTTACTCATGAGTCCAATCACTTCTTCCGTAACCGTGAGAATCCTACATCCATGATGTTTGCAAATGATGACTGGAAAGATGTTAATATTTGTAGAGGTGTTAATGGAGAATATAGTGACGAGTTAGTTGTAACTTCAGTTTATTCCAGACTTTGCTCATTAAACACATTGCTTCTTCATGCCTCCTATATTGACTATGAGGGTAACGGAATCATTTTTACAGGTCCATCAGGTATCGGCAAAACTACTCAGGCTGAACTTTGGCAAAAGTATCGAAATGCAACAATAGTCAATGGTGATAAGGTTTTTGTTCGTCTTGTTAATGACAAGTTTTTCGCTTATGGTTCACCTTGGAAGGGCTCATCTGAATATGGAATAAACCAAAAATCTGAGTTAAAAGGTATCGTTGTTCTTATACAAAGTGATAAAAACATCATTAGAAAAATAAACAATATTGAAGCTATGCAGTTGTTTTTTCCTCATGTGTTTCTACCAAGATGGGATGAAAATTGTATGCATCACCTTCTTGATACCTTTAATCTTTTACTTGAAAAAACACCTATCTGGTTACTTGAATGTAACCTTGAAGAAGAAGCTGTAAAAATTACAGAAAAAGCAATTTTAAATAAATAGAGCAAGAAAGACACCTATGTAGGGTGTCTTTCTTATTGCTTTTATGTGTGTTTAGTGTTACAATATTTTTATGGAGGGATTACTATGACAGATAACAAAAAAATGATGAAGGTTTATACCGTTATGTGGTGTATTATTGCGGCAGTTTATGGATTATGGATGTCCTTTATTATGAGTTGGGACCAATATCCATACATAATTCCAACTGATGCAGATATGCTTTTACCTGCTGACCAGTTTATTGTAAAATTTGATGGTATGCTATACGAACCATTATATGCTAATGCTACAGTATATTGGCTCTGGGTAATTTGTTCAACGGTTCTTCTTTTCTTGTATGCATTTTTCATCAAGAAAATTCTTTTTGCAGAAAAGCTTGGCAAAGGTACAACCATTTTCTGTATTGCAAATCTTATTGCAGGTTTTGCTTTTATTACATGGTATGGATTTTTAGATTTTCCTCATCAATTCGGCAATATTTTAACTGATGTTACTGCAAGTATGTTGGGTCTTCGCTATCCTTGGGAATTCAAGATGTGGGGAGTTTTAGCATCCTTGTCAATCTTTACAAACACCCTTTACATGTACAGAAAAAACAATTATGCTGGAAAAACCGGTGTTATTGTTACATCCCTTGGTTGTGCCTCAATCTTTGTAACAGTAAATGTTCCGTCAGCAGGTCTTGACCTTGTTATGACTGCTCGTTGTTTAGGTCACTGGGCAACTGCTCTTATATTTGCATTTTTAGGTGCAGCAGGTGTTATAATCTTCCTGTTCCATAAATGCATGCAAAAAGATAAAAAA
Source organism: uncultured Clostridia bacterium (assembly GCA_937899735.1). GTDB lineage: Bacteria > Bacillota > Clostridia > Oscillospirales > Acutalibacteraceae > Fimenecus. The sequence goes on from CALBQZ010000052.1 coordinate 10,301, forward strand.
TATATAATCGCAACTATCTTCTTTATTGCAGTACTTGCTCTTATGCTTGTACTTTTGGTAACAGTCGGTAAAAGTGCGTTTATTGAAAATCTTCCTATGTGGGTTGCCTATGCCTTGTTATTTATAATCAACTTTACAGCTTTCTTCGATAAGAAAGAGAATAAAATACCTGTTAAAGCGTAAAGGAGAAAAATTATGAAAGAAATTTTAATGTCAAATATCCCTGCATCTGTAGCTAGCATTGGTTTGATTTTATACTTCTTCGGCATGGCAATTGTTTTTATTATCAGCCCATTGAAAAATGCTGAAAGCTTTTCAATTAAGCCTGTTGATAATGCTGGTATTACTGAAATTCGTGTTTACTATGGTGGTATTTCCGGTGCTTTAGGTGGTTTCTTGCTTTTCCTTATGCTAGCACTTAAAACACCTTATTATTCAATGATTGGTGGACTTTTCTTCGCAACAACTGTTTTTGTTACAAGGACAATCTTCCTCTGTGTTGATAAGGGTTGGAAATGTCCTTACACAAAACTTGCAATTCCTGCAGAAGGCTTATTTGTAATTGCGCTCTGGACTTGCTTTGTACTTTCAAAGACATTATATTAATACATATATAAAATAAATTAAGGCAGTTTGGATTACCCAAGCTGCCTTTTAGTTTATTTTTGACTGTTTGCTATTCAGTCATCTTTTTAATTACATCAATAAACTGTTTTTCTTCGCTAAGTTCAATGCATCCTTTATCAACAAGTGCAGCATTTGCAGGGTTGATAGGAAGTTTTGCAAGAACAGGAATGTCAAGTTCTTTTGCAATTTCATCAATCTTGCTTTCACCATAAATATAGTGTTTTTTGTTACAGTCAGGGCATTCAAAATAACTCATGTTCTCAACGATACCGATAATTGGAACATTCATCATCTTTGCCATATTAACTGCTTTCCTGACAATAAGTGTAACCAAATCCTGAGGAGTTGTAACGATTACAATACCATCAAGTGGAAGTGACTGGAAAACTGTAAGTGGAACGTCGCCTGTTCCCGGAGGCATATCAACAAACATAAAGTCAACATCACCCCATACTGTTTCCTGCCAGAACTGATGAATAACACCTGAAATAACAGGTCCACGCCAGATAACAGGCTGGTCTTCTCTCTGAAGGAGAAGGTTTACACTCATAATTCTTGTGCCTAACTTAGATTCCAATGGATACATACCGTCTGCTGTGCCTTCAGGATTACCGTGTACACCAAATGCCTTTGGAATGGATGGTCCAGTGATATCAGCATCAAGAATTGCCGTCTGGTAACCCATTGTCTGTGCTGTAACAGCAAGAGAAGATGTGACAAAGCTCTTACCAACGCCACCTTTACCACTTACAACACCAATAACCTTTTTTACATCACTCATTGGATTTCCTGGAATGCGTAAATCCTGTTTTTTGCTATCACAGTTTGATGAACAACTGCTGCAATTTCCACTACATTCACTCATTTTATATAACCTCTTTTCAAGATAGATAATTATTAACTAATCTATTATTTACCAACACAGAACTGTGCAAAAATTTCATTAACAACAAGTTCAGTCGCCTTTTCACCTGTTAAGACCATAAGATTTTCAATAGCAGAATCAAGGCAAACCGTCACTGCATCCATTGTCATACCAAGCATAAGAGCATTGTCGGCATCTTTCAATGCACAAAGGGCGTTTTTACAACATTCACATTGACGGTCATTGACAATTGCAGTAGCAGATGTATCAAAATCTGCTGTGCCAAGTGTCTCCTCAATGGCTTTTGCAAGCTCCTCTTTTCCCTTACCTGTTTTTGCTGAGATAAAAACTGTCTGAAAGAAATTTTCTTCAATTTTTCCTTTTAGATGATTTTCATCTATATCGGTTTTATTTATAATTCCTATTGCTTTCTTTGTCTTACAAAGTTCAATAAGTTTTTTATCTTGCTCATTTAGTTCACGACTTGCATCAAAAACAGCGAGAACAAGCTCAGCATTTTGGAGTCTTTTAACCGCTCTGTCAACACCGATGCTTTCAACAACATCTTCCGTCTCACGGACACCGGCTGTATCAGCAAGTCGAAGAGTTATCCCACCAACATTAACAGTATCTTCAACAATATCTCGTGTTGTCCCTGCAATTTCAGTAACAATAGATTTTTCTGTGCCTGAAAGCAAGTTCATGAGTGTAGATTTTCCAACATTGGGACATCCCACAATGGCAGTATCAACACCCTCCATTATAATTTGTCCCTTTGAGAAATCATTTATAAGTTTTTCAAGACTGTTTATACTGTCCTCAATATGGTCTTTAAGATTGTTGTCGGATAAATCTTCAATTTCTTCATAAGGATAATCAACCCACGCAGAAAGCAAAGCCATATCATATACTAATTTATCGTTTATTCTCTTAATTTCTTTAAAAAGTCTTCCTTCAAGAACACCCAAAGCAATTCTTTCTGCTTGTTCACCCTGAGCAGAAATGATATTCATAACGGATTCAGCACTTGTAAGGTCCATTTTACCATTTAAAAATGCTCTTTTTGTAAATTCTCCTGGTTCAGCAGGGATTGCTCCAGCATCATAAACCGCCTTTAAGATTTTATCTGTAACAAAAAGTCCACCGTGACAGGATATTTCAACAACATCTTCACCTGTATAACTTTTAGGTGCTCTGAAAACAAGTGCGACAACATTATCAATATTGCCTTTTTCATCACTTGCTTTCCCATAAAGCGCAGAATAGCCGGGAATCTCACATAATTGTTTGCCATTAAATGAAGAAAAAACCTTGTCTGCAATATTTATAGCATTTTCTCCTGAAATTCTCACAACTCCGATACCACCTGGTGCTCTTCCCGTAGAGATTGCTGCAACAGTACTCATTTTTCTTCACCTGCTTTCTGCTTTCTTAAGTTCTTAAAAAATGTTGAAAGTATTTCTGCACACTCTTCCCCCATAATTCCACCCTCATATAAAGGTTTATGAGTAAAATTCATATCAAAAAGCTGTGCTGCCGAAACGACAGCACCATTTTTCTCATCCATTGCACCGAAATACACATTTTTTATTCTTGAATTGATAATTGCACCTGCACACATTGGACATGGCTCCAAAGTGACATATAAATCACATTTCCAGAGTCGCCATCCTCCAAGATTCTGACAAGCATTGTTGATAGCTTCGATTTCAGCATGATGTAAAGCATTTTTCACAACTTCTCTGCGATTTCTGCCCTCACCAACAATTTTGCCATCACAAACAACTACTGCTCCAACAGGCACTTCACCCTCATCTGCAGATTTTTCTGCAAGGGACAGAGCATGTTTCATAAAATCTAATTTATCCATATTTAAAATGCAATACTTTTTATTGCCATAAATGAGTAGACAATGATTGCTACTATCATTGGTCCGTTTTTAATAAAAGCAACTACTTTTTCTTTTATACTAAGGATACTTTCTGATTTATGCAGTGATGTCTTTTCTTGATTTTTCATATATCCGATGAATCCCACAACGCCTAATACTGCAAAAAGTACCCAGATTCCATAAGCTGTATAGTTTGCTGCCTTATCACTGAAATTATCGGATACAATCATAACAATAACGGAATAAAAATTATTCACAAAATGTAAAATCATTGGTGGCCACAAGCTTTTTGTCTTTACTGCAAGGTAGCCAAGAATAAGTCCACCCACGAAAGTATATGGTATTTGCAACATATTTCCATGCAACATAGAAAAGAAAAGTGCAGATACGATAATTGCAAATTTGTCACCAAATTTACGTAATGGTTGTAGTACAACACCTCGTACAACAAATTCTTCCATTAAAGCAGGAACAACTGACATGCTTACAATTATTATAATTATGCTTCCGATTCCTGAAAGCTTTGTGTCAGACAAATTGCTATTAAACTCCACACCCAGGATAGTCTGAACTATCGCAGAAATGTAGTTAACAAATAATGATGAAAAAACCATAACCGGAACTGACAGCATAGTGAGATACTTTGCCGATTCTATATTCTTTGGTTTTTCATATGGTAATGCTTTTACTAATTTTTTTCTTCTTAATATAAGATATACCAAGAAGAAAGGTAATCCTAAGGACAACACTGATGTTATTGCATCAAATGCATGAGTTGCCGTTAAATCAGAAAAAATTACCTGAAGCGGTTTAATAACCTTTGATAAAATCGCTACTGCGAAAGAAAAAGTATATGCAAATACCAGATACAACAACGCACCTATGCCACAAGTTGTACCGATTTTTTTTATCAGCTTTTTTTCTCTTTCGGACTTTTGTAAATTCTTATAATAATCACTATTTACGTAAGCACCATAGTTATAGTATCCATATGGACTATTTGGTGGAGATGTTTGCCAACCATTTTGCTGACCGTTTCCGTAAAAATTATTTTCCATTAATTCACACCTTTAATTTGTAGGCTTTTTAGGCACATATTTGCCCATAATGCTGATTGCTGTCTGTCGGTTTTCAGGAAGAGGAATATTTGTTTTGCCATAAAGGAATTCCTGAACTGTCTGAGCTGCCAATGGATAGTCAACAATCCAAATCCAAGCGGTTGATGCAGACATATAGGAAGCACGTGTGTACTTGTCAGGCATTTCTGTCTGTGAAAGAGTGTAGCTTGCCCAATTATCAGTAACCGCTTTTGCTGCATAGCTTAAAATTGTTTTTTTACTGATATTTGTTCTAACGTTTGCCAGAACTGCATCCGCTACGGCATTGATTTCACCTAAACTTGCACCTTTGCATTTTTGAATCAAAGCATTTATTACCTCACGCTGACGTCTGGTTCTACTAATATCACCATCGGCGTCAGTATATCTTACTCGACTGAAATGAAGAGCCTGTTCACCGTCAATAAGAACATTATTTCCTATAGGAATATGATTGTTTTTACAATCGCTTCTATTAAGAGCTTCTCCAACATATGCAGGAACATTAACTCTGACACCCCCGACAATATCAATAACCTGAATGAATGAGTCAAAGTCAACTAATACATATCCGTCAATCTCAATTTTATAATCATTTTCGATTGTTTCAACCAAATACGCAGGACCACCGTTTGCACAAGCAGCGTTAAGTTTTGCATATCTGTCAAATTGGTCCATATAGGTGTAACTGTCACGCATAAACGAAACAAGTTTAATAGTTTTCTTACTCATATCAATGGAAACTAGCATCATTACATCTGTATTTCCCTTGTCCGTTGCATTTACGCGATTAGCAAATTTTCCTGATGCATCACTACCTATGAGAAGAATGTTTATAACAGACTTATCAGACATTTTATGTCCGCCATTTGTTGCCCAGTTTTTAAGAATTTCCCTGAAGCTGTCACCTGTGGCATCATCTATGTCATCAAAAACAATTACTTCTTCCTCTTTTTCAACAAATTCCTGTGTAGGAGAAATAGTTGTCTGTTCAGGAGTATCATAATTGATTTTTCCTAATTTGCTGAAAACAAATCCTGCAACTACACCTCCAAAAATAAGAATCATTGACATGAATACAATAAAGAAGATTAAAAATCCTTTTCTTCTCTTCTTTTTCTTTTCTTTTTTTATCTCTTCTGGAGTTTTTTCAGAAACCTCAATAAATTCCTGTTCTTTATTCATATTTTCATCCATAAAGATTCTTCCTTTCACAAAGGGAAATTTATTCTTCACCTGTTTCTTCAGTTGCGTCTTCGCTTTCTTCATGCTCTGCAAGAGAAATTGTAACTACTCTCTCTCCGTCCTTTGTCTTCATAAGGATAACACCCTTTGACGGACGGTTACATTCTCTGACTTGCTCTGCTGGAAGACGAATAATAACGCCATCGGATGAAATCATAATGATATCCTGATTTTCGTCAACCATTTCAACAGCACATACTTCACCGTACTGCTCAACATGATAGTTAGTAAGACCCTTACCGCCACGATTCTGAACACGATAGTTAGAAACATCACTTCTTCTACCATATCCTTTTTCACTGATTGTAAGAACCTTGCCTTCATTATTAAAGATAACCATACCTACAACTTCGTCACCATCGCCGAGAGTAATCGCACGAACACCACGAGCAGTTCTACCGATTGCACGAGCATCATTTTCATCAAAACAGATACTCATACCCTTACGAGTTGCAACCATAAGTTTCTGTTCGCCGTCAGTAAGTTTTACCCAACGAAGTTCGTCACCTTCGTCAAGGTTAATAGCGATAATACCACTCTTACGGATATTCTTGTATGCATCAAGCTCTGTTCTCTTGATAACACCATTCTTTGTTGCCATACAAAGGAAGTATTTATCTTCACCAAAATCAGGAACACGAAGCATAGCTGTAACTTTTTCGTCAGCAGTAATAGGAAGAATATTAACAATATTCATACCCTTGCTGGTTCTTGTTCCTTCAGGAATTTCATAACCCTTAAGTCTGTACATCTTACCTTCTGATGTGAAGAAAAGAATGTAATCATGGGATGAGCAGATAAACATGCTTTCAGCATAGTCCTCTTCACGACGACTCATGCCCTTGATACCCTTACCACCACGACGCTGTACCTGATAAGTTTCAACAGGCTGACGCTTGATGTAACCCATCTTTGTAAGAGTAAAGACGCAATCCTCTTCAGCAATAAGGTCTTCAATATCAACTTCACCAAGAACATTTGAAATTTCTGTTCTTCTATCGTCACCAAATTTTTTGCCGATAACTGAAAGCTCTTCCTTAAGAATTTCCTTAACTTTACTTTCTGAACCAAGAATTTCAAGATATTCTGCAATCTTAAGTCTTAATTCGTCACGTTCTGCAATAATCTTCTGAATTTCAAGACCTGCGAGTTGTCCAAGATGGAAAGCAACGATGGCAGATGCCTGTGGGTCATCAAAGTCGAATTTTTCCATAATAGCAACTTTTGCTTCTGCCTGACCTCCCTTACAACCACGAATTGTTGCGATAATTTCGTCAACAATGTCGATAGCACGAGCAAGACCTTCAAGAATGTGTTCTCTTGCCTGAGCTTTATTAAGGTCATATTGTGTTCTTCTTGTGATAATTTCACACTGGAACTTGATATATTCTTCAATAATCTGTTTTAATGTAAGGATTTTTGGCTCACCGTTAACAAGTGCCAACTGAATGATACCATATGAAATCTGAAGTTGTGTCATCTGATACAACTGATTAAGTACAACCTGTGGGTTAGCATCACGCTTCAAATCGATAACTATTCTCATACCGCCGCCACGTTTTGATGAATAGTCGTTAATATCGGAAAGACCTTCAATTCTCTTATCTTTGTGTAAATCTGCAACAGACTCAATAAGTCTTGCTTTATTTACCTGATAAGGAAGCTCAGTAATAATAATCTGGAATCTACCATTTTTCTCATTTTCAACGATTTCTGCACGGCCACGAAGAGTAATCTTACCACGACCTGTAGCATAAGCAGCACGAATACCGCTTCGTCCCATAATAATACCACTTGTTGGGAAGTCAGGTCCTTTAATATGCTCCATAATATCGTCAAGCTCTGCTTCAGGGTTATCAATTACACAGCAGATACCGTCAACAAGTTCACCTAAATTATGTGGTGGAATGTTTGTTGCCATACCAACAGCAATACCTGTTGAACCATTAGCCAAAAGATTTGGATATCTTGATGGCAAAACGGTAGGCTCTTTAAGACGGTCATCGTAGTTAGTTGTAAAATCAACAGTATCTTTATCAATATTTGTAAGCATTTCAAGAGCGATTTTACTCATTCTTGATTCTGTATAACGATATGCAGCCGGTGGGTCACCATCAACTGAACCGAAGTTACCGTGACCGTCAACAAGAACGTATCTCATTGAGAAATCCTGCGCAAGACGAACCATTGCATCATAAACAGATGCGTCACCGTGTGGATGATATCTAC
>CALBQZ010000053.1 GCA_937899735.1 uncultured Clostridia bacterium
TCCCATTTGATGTAAGAGCATCAAGACAGAGCAAGGACGAAGTTCGTCTTAAATACCGTTACCTTGACCTTCGTAATCCTAAAAATCACGAAAATCTTGTAATGCGTTCAAAGATTATTCGTCATTTAAGAAACAAGATGGAAGAAAAGAACTTCCTTGATATGCAGACACCAATTCTTACTGCATCTTCACCCGAAGGTGCTCGTGACTTCCTTGTTCCGTCAAGAAAGCATCCCGGTAAATTCTATGCACTTCCACAGGCACCACAGCAGTTCAAACAGCTTCTTATGGTGTCAGGTTTTGACCGTTATTTCCAGGTGGCACCTTGTTTCCGTGATGAGGATGCTCGTGCTGACCGTTCACCGGGTGAATTCTATCAGCTTGACTTTGAAATGGCATTTGCAACTCAGGAAGAAGTTCTTGACATTTGTGAAGATGTTATCTACGATACGTTCACAACATTCTCTGATAAGAAAGTTACCGAGAAGCCATTCCGCAGAATCACTTACGCTGATGCTATGATGACTTACGGTTCAGATAAACCTGACCTTCGTAATCCTCTTGTAATCTGCGATTTAACAGACTTCTTTGCAGGTGTTGAATTCCCTGCATTCAAAGGCAAGCCTGTTCGTGGTATCGTTGCTAACTGTGTTGGTAAATCAAAGAAATTCTTTGAAGATTCACTCAAATACGCAACATCAAATGAAGTTGGTCTTGGTGGTCTTGGTTATATCACACTTAAAGATGGTGTTTTTGCAGGCCCTATTGCTAAATTCTTAAGCGAAGAACAGAAAGCTGAAATCACAGAGCTTTCAGGAGTAAAAGAGGGCGAAACACTCTTCTTTATCTGTGATGAAAAGAAAAATAACACAGAGAAAAAAGCAGGAATGATTCGTACTTGGCTTGCAGGCAAAGACCAGCTTGATTTAATCCGTGACGATGCGTTTGAATTCTGTTTCGTTGTTGATTTCCCAATGTATGAAAATGATGAAGAAACAGGCGAAACAATCTTTACTCACAACCCATTTTCAATGCCACAGGGCGGTATGGAAGCTCTTCTTACAAAAGACCCTACTGAAGTTTTGGCATATCAGTATGACCTTGTTTGTAACGGCATAGAACTCGCATCAGGTGCTGTTCGTAACCACGATATTGATGTTATGAAAAAAGCATTTGAAATCGCAGGTTATGATGAAGAAGAACTCAAAAACCGTTTCAATGCTTTATATACAGCATTCCAGTATGGTGCTCCTCCTCACGCAGGTATGGCACCCGGTATCGACCGTATGGTAATGCTTCTCACAGACGAAGAAAAAATTCTTGATGTTATCGCATTCCCACTTAACGGTAATGCACAAGACTTGTTACTTGGTGCTCCAAGTGAAGTTACTAACCAACAGCTTGAAGATGTTCATCTTCTTGGCAACGGCAGTGCTCTTGCACAGCGTCAGGCATCTGTAGGCGGTGCTTCAAGACAGTCACAGGGCAAACGCTCTACTTTCTCAAATGCACAACAGCTTAACCAGTTGTCCCTTACAGAGGAAGAAGAAGTAGTTATGCAGGGAATTTTCACTGCAATGAAAGACAGCGAAGCAAAACTTAAAACTATTGATACAGAAAATGTAGAAAAAATGGTACACGTTATGCCAATGACAAATGTACTTCGTGAAGATGTTCGCAAACAACCTTTCACAAGAGAAAGCCTTTTAGAAGGTGCTCCTGAAAGAAACGAAGACAGCTGGCAAGTACCAAGACTTGTAAAGTGAGGTGAATAGTAATGAAATATTATGCAACTAAAGTTAATGATAAAGGTAATATCGCAGTTGACGATACAATTCTCGTTAAAGATGCTGTTACAACTGCGGGTTCACACATTTTAGACGGATTCAAACCACTTTTCAGTGCAGAAGCAGTTACAAGGCTCGAAAATAAAGGCTACACAGTAGCAGGAAAAACAAATGTTGGCGAATTCGGACTTGACCTTGTTGGTGAATTTTCATACTATGCACCACAGGACGGAAAACTTGAGGGTTCAGCAGCAACACTCGTTGCAAATGGAGAAGTTGAGGCTGCACTCGGCGTTGATATGAATGGTGCAACAAGACGTGCAGCAGCACTTGCAGGTGTTGATTTCTTAAAACCAACTTACGGTACAGTTTCACGTTATGGTGTAATTTCTTGTGCAGCATCTGGTGAACAAGTTGGTGTTTATGCAAAGAATGCAGAAAAAGTGGCTGAAATTATGGGTGTTATTGCAGGTCACGACGACAAAGACGGCACAAGTCTTAAAAATGACACTTATGACTACGCTATTTCAGATGTAAAGGGCAAAAAAGTTGCTATTAACAAGTATCTTCTTGATAAAGCAGACGATGAAACAAAAACAAAGGTTTTAGCATTTGCAGATACACTTCGTGCAAATGGCGTTGAAGTTACTGAAATCAGTTGTGATATGGTTGAAATCGCAAACACAGCATGGCAGATTCTTATGTGTGCTGAAACTTGCAACAATGTTTCTCGTTATGACGGTGTCAAATTCGGTTACCGTGCAAAGGAATACAAGAATATTGACGAATTATATGTAAACACAAGAACAGAGGGCTTTAACTTCCTTACAAAGGCAGTTATCCTTTACGGTTCTGATGTTCTTTCAAAGAATCGTTATAAGGATTGCTTTGACAAGTCACTTCGTGTTCGTCGTGTTGTTGCAGAGGGACTCCAGAAGGCATTCAGTGAATTTGATGCAATTCTTACTCCTGCTTGCAGCAAAGCAGAATACGAAGCTTACGACATTAAAGATGCATTCGGAAAAGTATTCGAGGAAAGTGTTTTTACAGCAGTACCAAACCTTATTGGTATTCCTGCTCTTGTTACAAACGGTGTTCAGCTTATGGGTAATCACTTCTCTGAAAGCACACTTTTAAGTCTTGCACACAGCGTTGAAAGGAAAGGTGAATGAATATGAAATACGAACTTGTCATGGGCCTTGAAACTCACGTTGAGTTAAGCACAGAATCTAAGATTTTCTGTTCTTGCGGTGGTCACTCTGCTGCAAATGAACCAAACGATTGTGTTTGTCCTGCTTGTTCAGGTATGCCCGGTATGTTGCCTGTTATGAACAAGAGGGTTGTTGAGCTTGCTGTTACAGCAGGTCTTATGCTCAACTGTGATATCAATAAATACACAACATTTGATAAGAAAAACTATTATTATCCCGACCTTCCTTGTGCATACCAGATTACACAGATTAATCACCCAATCTGTACTAACGGTTGCGTAACACTTAAAACAAGTGAAGGCACAAGAGATATCAGAATTAAGCAGATTCACATGGAAGAAGATGCAGGTAAGCTTGTTCACAGCGGTAATTCATCATTCGTTGACTTTAACCGTACAA
>CALBQZ010000054.1 GCA_937899735.1 uncultured Clostridia bacterium
CCCAGACGATCCAAAGGAACAGTTAATGGGAGCAGTTCAGGCAGTATTCCGTTCATGGGACAACCCACGTGCTAACGTTTACCGTCGTGACAACGATATCCCATATTCTTGGGGAACAGCTGTTAACGTACAGGAAATGGCATTTGGTAACTGGTCTGATGAATCTGGTACTGGTGTAGCATTCACACGTGATCCAGCTACAGGTGAAAGAAAACTTATGGGTGAATTCCTTATCAACGCTCAGGGTGAAGACGTAGTTGCTGGTGTTCGTACACCACAGCCAATCGCTCAGCTTGAAGAAGTAATGCCAGAAGTTTACGCTCAGTTCGTAGAAGTATGTGGAATTCTTGAAAACCACTACAGAGATATGCAGGACATGGAATTTACTGTTGAACACGGTAAGCTCTACATGCTCCAAACAAGAAATGGTAAGAGAACAGCAGCTGCTGCTCTTAAGATCGCAGTTGACCTCGTTAACGAGGGTATGATCACTAAGGAGCAAGCGCTTCTTATGATCGATCCTAAGCAGCTTGACGCACTTCTCCACCCACAATTCGACGCTAAGGCACTTAAGGCTGCTAAGCCAGTTGCACACGCTCTCCCAGCATCTCCTGGAGCTGCTTGCGGTAAGATCGTATTCACAGCTGAAGATGCTGAAGCTTGGAACGCTAAGGGCGAAAAGGTTGTTCTCGTTCGTCTTGAAACATCACCTGAAGATATCACAGGTATGAAGGCTTCACAGGGTATCCTCACAGTTCGTGGCGGTATGACATCTCACGCTGCTGTTGTTGCTCGTGGTATGGGTACATGCTGTGTATCTGGTTGTGGCGAAATCAAGATGGATGAAGAAAACAAGAAGTTTGAACTTGCTGGTAAGACATATGTTGAAGGTGACTATATCTCAATCGACGGTTCAACAGGTAACATCTATGATGGTATTATCCCAACAGTTGATGCTGAAATCGCAGGCGAATTCGGCAGAATCATGGCTTGGGCTGACAAATACAGAACTCTTAAGGTTCGTACAAATGCTGACACACCTGCTGACGCTAAGAAGGCAGTTGAACTTGGTGCTGAAGGTATCGGTCTTTGCCGTACAGAGCACATGTTCTTCGAAGAAGACAGAATCGCAGCATTCCGTGAAATGATTTGTTCAGATACAGTTGAAGAAAGAGAAGCAGCTCTTGAAAAGATTCTTCCTTATCAGCAGGGTGACTTCGAAGCTCTTTATGAAGCTCTTCAGGGTAACCCAGTTACAATTCGTTTCCTTGACCCACCTCTTCACGAGTTCGTTCCAACAGAAGAAGCTGACATCAAGCTCCTTGCTGATGCACAGGGCAAGTCAGTTGAAGATATCAAGGCTATTATTTCTTCACTTCACGAATTCAACCCAATGATGGGTCACCGTGGTTGCCGTCTTGCAGTAACATATCCTGAAATCGCAGCAATGCAGACAAAGGCTGTTATCCGTGCAGCAATCAACGTTAAGAAGGCTCATCCAGATTGGAACCTCGTTCCAGAAATCATGATTCCTCTTGTAGGTGAAATCAAAGAACTTAAGTTCGTTAAGAAGGTTGTTGTTGAAACAGCTGATGCTGAAATCGCAGCTGCAGGCGCAGACCTTAAGTACGAAGTAGGTACAATGATTGAAATTCCAAGAGCATGTATCACAGCTGACGAAATTGCTAAGGAAGCTGACTTCTTCTGCTTCGGTACAAACGACCTTACACAGATGACTTATGGCTTCAGCCGTGACGACGCTGGTAAGTTCCTTACAGCATACTATGATTGCAAGATTTTCGAAAACGACCCATTTGCAAAGCTTGACCAGAGCGGCGTTGGTGCTCTTATGGAAATGGCAGTTGCTAAGGGTAAGGCAAGCGGCAAAGAACTTCACTACGGTATCTGTGGTGAACACGGCGGCGACCCTGTTTCAGTTGAATTCTGCCACAAGATTGGCCTCAACTATGTATCTTGCTCACCATTCCGTGTTCCAATTGCTCGTCTTGCAGCAGCTCAGGCAGCTATTGCTGAAATGAAATAATTAAACGAACATTCTTTTTGAATAATTGTAGGGGACGACGACCTCAGCGTCCCGTAAAGAAACAATTAGTCCCCTTGGAGCAATCCAAGGGGACTTGTTATGTAATAATCTTGATTTTTCTTTATTACACCATATTTGATGGGTCAAGGATTTCTTCGATTTCCTCGTCACTAAACAGGTTAATACTTTTGAGTACTTCGCGTACATGTTTACCTGTTTTGATGGCAGTTTTTGCAATGTCTGCTGAAAGTTTATAGCCGACGGTTGGGCAGATTGCAGTGATTACACCGACTGAATTCTCAACATGTTCTCTGCATTTTTCTTCATTCGCAGTAATACCTGATATACAGTTATCTGTAAATGTTTGAACTGCACCTGTAAGGACCACGATTGACTCAAAGAGTTTATGATAAAGTACAGGCTCAGCATAGTTCAGTTCAAGCTGACCTGCTTCGGCTGCCATTGTAATAGAGACATCGTTACCCATTATGCAAAATGCTGCCTGAGACATAACTTCAGGGATAACAGGGTTAACCTTTCCGGGCATAATTGACGAGCCATTCTGCATTGCAGGAAGGTTGATTTCCTCAAAACCACAACGAGGACCTGATGACATAAGGCGAAGGTCGTTAGCTATCTTTGAACAGGAAATAGCACAGGTTTTAAGTACGGATGAAACAAAAGCAAAGGAGTCAAGATTCTGTGTACCATCGATAAGGTCCGCTGCTTTTACAACAGGTAATCCACTGATTTCTGCAATAGTGGGAGCAAGGGCATCTACATATTCGGGGTTTGCATTAAGCGCAGTACCTATAGCAGTACCACCCATATTTATGGAATACATTTCTTGAAGAGCAACACTAAGTCTGTCTATATCACGGGTAATAGCCTTGCGGTATGCACCGAACTCATCACCCAGACGGATAGGAACTGCATCCTGCATCTGTGTTCTGCCCATTTTGATAATATCATAAAAATCAAATTTCTTCTTCGCGAGAGCCTGCTCAAGCCTCACAATTTCTCTGATGGCTCTTTTTAGAAGAACTATAACCGTCATTTTTGCAGCTGATGGGATAACATCATTTGTGGATTGTGCTCTGTTTACATGGTCGTTAGGATGCACAATTGAGTAGTCACCCTTTTCACCACCGAGAATTTCAATAGCTCTGTTTGCGATAACCTCATTGGCATTCATATTTGCAGTTGTACCTGCACCACCCTGAATAGGGTCACAGATAAACTGGTCATGAAACTTGCCCTCAAGTATTTCATCACATGCCTGACAGATAGCATCCTTAATGTTTTCATCAAGCTCGCCTACATTGTAATTGCATATTGCACAAGCCTTTTTTATTTGTGCAAGAGAATTGATGAATTCAGGTCTGAGCTTTTGACCTGTGATTCTGAAATTTTCACAACCTCTGAGTGACTGGACGCCGTAATAAGCATTTGACGGCACCTGTTTTGTACCAATTGAGTCTGCTTCAATGCGAAAAGTCATAATAATTACCTCACATATATTTTTTGACAGCTTTAGTCTTACCTAGTGAGCCACAACTCACTATAAGTTCATTATAACATATTAAAATTAAAAGTATAGATATATTTTTTTAAAATGTTTTTTAGCATTGTCTGACTAATGTGTTTTATCGCTTTCACAAAACTATTGCAATCTTTCCATTTTAGTTTTATACTGAAAGCATCTTGTAAGTATTGGTGGTATTACAATGTTTGTGTCAAAAAGCGTATTTTTAACAATTCGTACAGTCTGGGCAGTATTCAGTTCACTAATTCTTTTGCTTTCAGGCTTTATAAATGGTGGGGATATCAGTTCTTCTCCAAATGCTGAGCTTGTGAGAAGTGAACAGTTTACCCTTGATGAAGCACTCCTTATGAGTCAGGGCATCACAACTGATGGCGAATATTTTTATACATCAGGCTCTATTGCAGCTCTTGACCTTGTTGGTATGGCGAAATGGACAGCTGACGGTTTTGAAAAGGTGATTTATACCCATAATGCTATTCCAAAGGAAATTAAGGACAAATATAATAGTGACCATATCGGTGGTATCAGCTATTATAACGGTAAAATCTATGCTGCAACAGAGGATGAAACAGATACATATAACCTTATTCTTATTTATGATGCTGAAACACTTGAATTTACAGGTGAATACTATGACCTTGGCACAGAGTATCTTGATGACGGTATTCCTTATTGTGCTGTTGACGGAGAAAACGGCTATCTTTACACCTCACAATTCCACGAAACAGATTGCATTTTAGCCTATAACCTTGATGATATGACATTCTCACACAAAATTATGCTTTCTGAACCGATTGACAGAATTCAGGGTGCTGAATATTATGATGGATTACTCTATATGTCTTATGATGTTAAGGGTTCTGCAACAGAAAAGGTTCAGACGGTTGATGTGAAAACAGGTAAAGTGGAAACTCTTTTTGAGAGAACAGTGAGTGGTCGTGACCACGAAGCAGAAGGCTTAACAGTTTGCCCTATGGAAGATGGTTCGTTTATACATATTGCAGATTACGACAAACTCATTTCTGTTACCATCAGACATTATTCTGTTATTAAATAAACAAAACAGTCCCTACCGTGCAGTTGGTAGGGTTTTTTGTTGAATGCAACCGTCAGTTGACAAAATTCAATGTACGCTTGGTAGAAGGTAACCATACAATTTGTTATATTATTGTTGACAAGAGACGATGCTTTACCGCATAATTGATATATAAATATGAGGGTGATGAGAATGACAATAGGCGTAAAAATACAAAATCTCCGAAAACAAAGGGGTTTGTCACAGGAACAACTTGCTGAGGCTGTTGGTGTATCGCGTCAGGCAGTCAGCAAGTGGGAGGCAGAACAATCTGTACCGGATATTGACAAAATTATTTTGATTTGTGATTATTTTGGAGTTACAACTGATTATATTCTTCGTAACGAGGAAATGTCTTGTACAGAAACTGTTCAAAGTAAAAACAAAAACGAAGAAAAAGAGGAAGACACAGATAACAAGAAAAAATCCGCACTTCTCTTGGCGGTTGCGGTTATGCTTTACATTCTTTGTGCTGTTCCGATTATAATTATCCCAAATCAAGTTGGTCTTGTGCTTTTGTTAGTTATGGTTGCGGGGGCTACGGGTATGATAATTTTCCGTTCAAAATTAAACTCAAGTGATAAAATGGACGAGAATGAAGAAGAATCCATAAAACCTGAAAATCCTGTCCTTAAAGCTTTGAAAAGCTGTGTATGGGCTGTTGCGGTTATTGTGTATTTTGTAATAAGTTTTTCAAGCGGTGCGTGGTATATCACTTGGCTTGTGTTCCCAATAACAGGTGCAATTACGGATGTTATTAAAGCTTGTTTTGATTTGAAAGATGGTGATAATAAATGAAAAAATCAGCTATTGTGAGAATAGTTATCTGGTCTGTTGTAGCGTTGGTGCTTACTGGGATTCTGATTAGTGCTTTGGTTTTGAAAGAAAATCCCAATGCTCCGATAATCAGCGGTGAATATAAAAACTATAAATACGATAACGAAAAAGAATATTCTGTCGGTGCAACAGAATTATCAGCGATGGAATTTACAAGTGTGAGAGTTGACTGGATTAGCGGTAATATATATTTACACGCTTATGACGGTGATAAAGTGAAAATTGAAGAAACATCACATAATGATATTGAAGAGAAATATGAGCTTCGTTGGCTCGTAAAGGATAATACACTTTATATAAAGCCTTGTAAATCAATGAATTCCTGGGATTTGGCTAATAAAATCCCAACAAAGGATTTATTTGTTTATATTCCTGATGATTTAGCAGTAAGAATGGACAAAGTGTATATTGATAATGCAAGTGCGTGTGTAAATATATCAGGAATTACTGCTGAAGAATTTGATATTACATCGGTTTCCGGTGATATATGGTATGAAAAATGCGGTGCAAAGGAGATAAAAATCGAAAATGTAAGCGGTTATGTTAATATTACCGAAACCAATACTGATATTTTTGATGTTGAAAGTGTCAGCGGTAATGTAGAAATAATGGGTATTGTAAATTCTTTGAATATTGACAGTGTGTCAGGCAAAGTGCTTTTGTGCACAAATAAACCACCACAATCGGCAGATGTTTCAACAGTCAGTGGTGATATTGAATTTCAACTTCCGGAAAATGATGGTTTCTGCATTGATTTTGATTCTGTCAGCGGAAAAGTGACAAGCGAATTATCATTGATAATCAACAATGGCGAACATACCTATGGCGATGGTTCACGGGATTTTGATTTTGAAACCATCAGCGGAAATGTATATATTGAAATAAAAAAATGATAAAAGAGATGGGACAGAATGGATTGTTGAGGTCATCAATTCCCATCAAAGTTACAAAAACGAATCCCCTTGGTTTTCCAAGGGGATATTTTTTATTCAACTATTATAGTTTGCTTTATTGTTTCGCCTTGTTTTGCATAAGGGCTAAAGGCAGTAATTATTACTCTGTATTCACCACTTGAAATCTGACCGATATTTACAGAAACATCATTATCTGTAGCACGGACATATTCCGAAATAACCGTTTGCTCATAAACTGTTTTTAAGTTTTTGGATACTGTGATTTTGTAGTTTTCTGCATGATAATAACCTTTAGCCTCAGGGAAGGTGATTATAGTGCCTAGATTTTCGTCTGTATGAGAAGTTACAGTTGCATCTTCTGGGAATTCAGGTGCAGTATCAAGAGCTTTCTGGTTTCGCCAGTTGTGAGTTCTTTTGGAAGTGTCACTTAAATCGGTGAGATAATAATCAATATCGCTGAAGAATACTCTGTTTTCAATGTCGTAGAGTTTCATTCTTACATTACCATTGGCATCAACTTCAACGAGCCATGCACCACCTGAATTGCCGGGAGCATCCTGGTCACCTTCAATATAGTTAAGGTTGCCCATAAATGCAGATAAAGAGCCACATCCAACTGCAGTGAATTCACCTTGCCAGATACTTCTTGGGTCACTTGCCGCGTAATGAGAGTGACCAGAGAAATTGACAACCTGAGGGTATTTACTCAAAACAGCTCTTGTATCTAAATCACCCCAGTTTACACTTCCGTAAACAGTAAGAGCAGGGTGTGGGTGCTGATAAACAAAAATAGGTTTGTCAGGGTCTTCTGCCGTAGCTTCAGCAAGTCTTTCGTCGAGCCACTTTGTCTTGCCACTGAAAGTACTGCCATTATCATCATATGAAACACCGATGAAGTGATATCCATTAATGATAACATCAGTGTCAACATCTTCGTTTACATATTTACGATAAACATCATATCCTACACTTGCATCTACATCACGATAGTCAATAAATTCGTGGTTTCCGAGTATGGTGAGTACTTGAGTTTCATCTTTTTTGTTTTCGTTAATAATTTTATTGTACATCTGATACTCTTTTTCTGCACCGCCACCAGTAAAGTCACCTGCAACAATAACAGCATCAAGGTTTTTGTATTCACAACTTTCTGCATACTCATACATATCATTAAATAAGTTTGCAAATCTTATTGCTGCTTGCTGTGTTTCGTCACCATCAAGATGGATATCTGAACATGCAACAAAACGAACCACAGGAGTGAAATCATCGGGAGTTTGTACTGCTTTGTTCGGAGTTAAACAACCAAAAGGGTCTGAAAAAGCAAATGTAACACCAAGCAGTACCGAAAGAACTTTGAAAATTATCTGTGAAAAAAAGTTTGTCATAATTATTCCCTCATTTCAATGAATGAATTAATTATATCATAATAATTGGTAATTTCAAATGTTTTATTATGTAGTATAAGAATTTAAGTTGTGTTAAAAGCAATTTTACCTTTTTTTCTTGACGGAATTAATAGGTAATGATATGATATATATGACTTATTGTGATGAAAAGCAAGGCGTTTTGTCGCAGAAATTTAAAAGGGAAAAAGGTGAATTTTTATGAAAAGAATTATTGCAATTGTTTTGACACTTGCACTTTTTGTGGGAACTTTCTGCCCTATCACTGCAATGGCAAAAAGTGATAAGGATGCAGAAGAGGCTGTTCTGCGTCTCATAGTTCCAGAAAACTGGGAAATGTGTATCGGCGACTCAAGAACAGTTGACTACGCAATGGGAGGAACTGAAAAGAGAATGCTTACCTGGACAGCAGAACCTGCAGATGTTGCTAAGGTTGACTCATGGGGTCGTGTTACAGCACTCAAAGAGGGTGAAGCTGTAATTACTGCAAAAACTGAGGAAGGTCTCACAGACAGCGTTACACTTAAGGTTGTAACAGAGCCAACAAAAATAGCAGTAAAAGCTGAAAAAGTTGACTATACACTCGGCGCAGTCAAAGAGGGTGACAATCTTCAGAAAGTTGTTACTAGATATGAACTCAATGACGAAACTGTTCCTGCTGAAGTAAAAGATTCAAGTAAATATGAACAGGCAAAGACAGTAACAACAAAAGATGGCTCTGTATGGACAATCACAGATTACGGTGTTCTCAGAACTTATGACAAGGCAACAAACGAAAGAGATAAAGAACAGCGTTTTATGGGTGACAGATATTTCTATGCTGCTGACACAGGTAAAGGCAAAGTTCTTGCAATCTTTGCTGATGGTGAAAACGGTATCTGGACAGTAATGGAAGAAGGCTATTCTCATATCGAGATGCTCCCAATCAATGGTACAGAAAAAGCTGAAATGCTGAATGAACAGACTTGGGAAAGTGTTGCAAGACGTGGTATGGTTTCAAATGCTTACTTTATCGATGGCGAATGGAAACCTGAAGAAAGCGACAACGATGGTCTTTGGACATCAATGTATGCAGGCGGTGAGCTTATGCGCTATGCAGTGCTTAAGAATGACCCAAATGCAACACCTGAACAGATTGAGGAAGCGAGAAAAACAGCAACTCTTTCAACAGAAGCGGTTCTTTTCCTTACATATATTTCAATGCGTCAGGGAACGGTTGAATCATACAATCGTGCACAGAGAAGCGGTACAGTAGTTGACCTTGAAACAGGTAAATACTACACAAGCGAGGCTACTCTTGTTGGTGGAGACTATTCACAGAATATTCCATTTGAAAGCCCTGCTGAAATGTTCGAAAAAATGAACACAACTTATATGAAATCCGGTAAGCGTACATATCTTCAGTTGCCAGAAGAAAACCTTAAAATCTTCAACAAAGAGGGTTGGGCTAATCCCGCAGAAACTGAAGGCGATTACGCAATGCGTACAAGAAATCTTGAAGGTTTCTGGTCAAGAACATACTCATTTAGAGATGAAAACAATGACTATGACTCTTTTGCTTATTGGTCACATAATGGTGACGGAACAGCAACAGGTCTTTCAACAAAAACATATGGTGACGGAAGTGACTTCCTTCTCCACGGTGAAAACTACCGTGGTCTCAAGGTTGATGCAACAGGCGAAATTCCTGAAAGACTCTGGAAAGACCTTATCCCCGAGGGCAGAGTAATTGAAGATATTGTTTATAAAGGTGATACAAGCTCTGACGAGATTATCGGTCACGTATTCCTTTACAAACTTGCTTATGATATTCTTGGTCCTGAAGACCCTGAACTTGCTGCTCTCATTGTAAACACAATGGATAAGTTTGCAAAGCACCTTGTTGACAACTCTTATAATATGGTTGACGGTTCAGGTCAGCCTACAACATGGGCAAAGTTCTCAAGAACATATTTCCACAATGGTCAGGTTCTCGGTGGTGCACCACTTAATGCATTGGTTCTTCTTTCTGTATTTAAGGTTGCAGCACATGTAACAGGCTACCAGAAGTGGGAAGATGAATACAGAATGGCAGCTTTTGACGAACAGTATCAGTATGCTGAAATTATGACTCAGGAACTTGAAAGATATCACCTTTCAATTCTTGAATATGTAAATGATATATCCACTGTTTTAGGTCGTATTCTCCGTCATGCAGTTGGAACAAAGTTATTTGACAGAGCTTATAAATTGATTCTCAACCATTCTGACGAAGAAATGGCTATGCTCGGCTTCTATACTCTTTTCCAGCTTGAGGACGACGAAGAACTTCTCAAGTATTACAGAGAAGCACTTGACGACTGGTGGTTCTCAATGAGCTACAGTGAAAACCCTCTCTGGTATTACGTTTATCAGCTTGCATATCCTAATGAGGAAAAGACAGACGCTTATGGCAACAGCCTTATTGAAACTGCATCCTGGTCACTTTCACGTCATCCAATGGATTTAAGAAGATTCCTTGCAACAAACGAAAATCGTGATGATGTTTATGAGCTTGACCTTGATGATGTAGGCATTGGCGGAACAAATGAAATTTCATTTGACCCTGAAGCATATACACCAGCTTTCTGGGATTCAGACAGCAAGGTTCTTAGAATAGTTGGTATGATTTTTGGACTTACTAAGATTGAACAGAAGGTTGCAGCACCTGATGAAAGAGCATTCCACAAGTACAATGGTTCATCATTTGACCTTAACGATGCTCATAACGTTTATGAAATGGAAGGTTCAACAACCTACTCACTTCCATATTGGATGGGCAGATACCACGGTATGCTTGAAGGCTAATGTCAGAAAGTAATTTGTGAATTGCGATAAATAGTAAAATTGAGTCAGCACTTTTAAGTGCTGGCTCTTTTTTTAAAATTAAATTATTTTATGCGTTTGACAATAACTTTTTTTGGTAGTAAAATCATAGTGTACTATTGTTAGGAGGACTGAATATGAAAAAGGTAATTTCAATTATTCTAAGCATACTTCTTATTTTCGCTCATTCTGCAATTGCTTTTGCAGCTGTTCCGGGAGATAATAATGTGCTTAAATTTGACGAAAATGGTGAGTTCAAAATTTTTAATATCTGTGACATTCAAGATGATTTTCCAATTCATGAAACTTCAGTTGTATTTATCAAAGATATGATTAGAATTCACGAACCTGATATAGTTGTTCTCGGTGGCGACAACTCAACAGCACCAAAGGACGTTAAAGCTGACGCAATTAAAGAACTTTGCGAAATTTTTGTTGACAGCAAAACATATTTTACATTTGTTTTTGGTAATCACGATGATGAACAGGGTGTATCCCGTGAAGAACTTTTTAGAATGTATAAGCTTTACGGTGGGAAATACTGTCTTGCGTATGATGCAGTTCCTGCACTTTCAGGTGTGGGCACTCACAATCTTACTGTAAAGAGTTCGGATGGTAAAAGAATAGCGTATAATCTTTATATGTTTGATTCAAATTCATATGTTTATGATAATGAAGGCGAAAGGCTTGGATATGACTGTGTTCATGAAGACCAGATTGAATGGTATAAGAATACAGCAAAAAAACTTAAAGCTGCAAATGGTGGAGAAACAGTAAAAGCTATGGCTTTCCAGCATATCATTGTTCAGGAAATCAATGAGATGATGTTTTATGAGTCTCCTTTCGTTTTGGGAGAAGCAACCCGAAATTATGATGGACAGTCTTATACATATTTACCATTTGTATCTAACATCAAGGATGGTTTCCTTCTTGAAGCGCCTTGTCCAGGTTACTATAATTACGGACAGTTTGATGCTTTTGTAGAAACAGGTGATGTTGTTGCTACTTTCTCTGGCCATGACCACCTTAATTCATTCACTGTAGAGAAAGACGGAGTTGACATTGTAAATACTCCAAGCTGTACATTTGGTTCTTACGGTGACCCTGTGAATAGAGGTATCCGTATGTTGACAATTAACGAGGATGACACTTCTATTTATAAATCGGAAATGTTGACAATTTCTGAATATGTACTTGGAGATGGAGAATACCTTACTGAATTCGGTGATTTTTCAAAAGGTGATGCAGTCCTCGGCTTCTTTGAAAAGGATTTCTTTAACCTTTATTTCCAACTTACTGATATTATTTATATGCTTACTGGTATTAAAATGTAAAATACTGTCTATGTATTGAAATGATTAACAATAAATGATAGTATATACTTAATAAAGTAACCGAAAGGGGATTAGGAAATGAAAAAAATTATTGCTGTTCTTCTTGTTGTTGCCTTGCTTGTGCCTATGGCATTGATTCCTGCAACTGCAAGTGAAAAAAATGAAACAAAGGTTACAGTTTCTGATATGGAAAGTGTTTTCGCAGACGGTGAAAACAGTCTTATCGTTTTCGTAACTGGTATCGGACAGAGTTATTCTTATCTTTTTGATGAAAGTTACACACAGGAAGGTGCATTTGAAAACGGCACACTCCAGGATTATGAAAATTATGCTCCTCTTATTGCAGAAGGAAAATATCAGACAAGATGGAATCTTTTTAATTCATTTGATGAAGCACTCTCAGATGAAACAACCATCGGTACTATAGCTAAACTTGTTGCTGACCTTCTCAATTCTTCTCTTATGAAGAAATGCGTAATAAAACAAGAAGACATTAATTCACTCCTTCGCAGTCTCTTCAGATTCAATCTTGTTGATGAAAACGGCAATTCAAATCCAAGAGTTGTAACTCCAAGATACACAATGCCTGTTTCAGAGTATCCCTGGGCAATGGGTGAAGACGGTGAAATGCGCAGTGAAGCAAGAGAGCGTTTCTTCTCATCAATTCCTTGTGAGGATATAGCAAAGGAAAAATTCGGTGAAAACTTTGAGGATTATCTCTATTGCTTCAATTACTGTGCTTTCTCATACACATCAAAGAATGTAGAGGGACTTCACGATTTTATTGAAACAATTGTTGCAGATAATAAAGTTGGTGCAAAGGATGTTGTTCTTGTTCCTATGAGTATGGGTGCATCTATTACAACTGCTTATCTTGATGCATATCCAACAAAGGCTGAAAACCACATCAAGAGAGTTATCGGTATTGTTGGCGCTTGGGATGGCACAGAAGTTATTGCAGATATGCTTACTCAGAGCTATTGCGATATGTCTGCTGACCTTTTCTATAATGGTCTTATCAGCGGTCTTGTTGGTGAGCCTTGGGGGTATCTTGTGAATGTTGCACTTCGTGCACTTCCAAAACAAGTTCTTCGTGACTTTATTGATATGGCATTAAGAGGCCTTTCAACAGAAATTTTCGGAACAACTCCATCACTTAGCAATATGGCACCTCTTGACAGATATGAAGAGGTTATGGCAACAAACTTTATCACATCTGACGTTGTAAGAAAAGAAGTTGAAGACTTCTATGGTGCAAAATCAAGACTTCACGGGAATATTACAAATCTTCAGGCTGAAGGTGTGAAATTCTCGTTTATCGCAGGTTATGGTCTTACTTTCGGTGCTTGTACAGCTGACTACAGCCTTTTTGGATTCTTAAAGAGTGCTCCTACCACAAACTCCGACGAAATCATCAATATCGACTCAACTGCTCCCGGAACATCCTTCGTTCCTTTCGGAACAAAATTTGAGGATACAGAGGGCAGAGAACTCTCTCCTGATGGTTCACTTGATATTTCAACTTGTCTTTACAAGGATACAACATGGTATTTCTACGAGCAGAAGCACGAGCTTGAGCACAATAATACAGCTCTTTCCCTTGCTCTTAACCTTGCAACAGGTCATGTAACAACAGTTGATAGCTGTGACGACCCTAATGGTGAGTACTATTATCCACAGTTCAATGGTGCAAGAAACCTTAAACCACTCAAGTGGTGCTTGGAAGACCTCGAAAGATACTGTGACGAAACCGGTTATGTTCTTACTGCTGAGCAGGAAGCAATTCTCAAAGAAGCAGACGAAATGACAAAGAGAACAGTAAATGATTTCGATAAGGACAATGCAATTATCGACAAAGTTCACGATATGCTTGTTGAAATCGGTGTTTACGAGCCTGAAGCAGAGCCAAGTGATGTGGAAAAAGTTCTCAACGTTGCTCTTAAAGGACTCAACGATGTCACATATCTTATCTTCGGTGCAAAGGGATTTGTTGATTTCGAACTCCCAAAACTCAAATAAAAATTATCAAAATAAATGATTAGTTCCCTTGGAAAAAATCCAAGGGAATTTTTATGTTTACCGACATTTTGTTTTTTAGGCATTATATAGGTTTTTTGGCAGCATTTTTGTTAATTTACCTATATTGACACGAGTGTATTTTGTAGGATATAATATATTCGTTGAATTATGTTTTAAACCCCATATAAGAAGTTGTGTGGGTTATGGAAAGGTAGGATATAATATGGCTTTTTCTCTTAAAGGTATTCAGTTGCCTCATAGAAAAAATACTGCCGGTATGTCAGCGGTAAGAATGCCAGCACCAAAAATGGTAACGCTTCTTACATCAATGCATGTCGGTAAGCCTGCAAAACCCGTAGTAAAAGTTGGCGATACGGTATCGGTAGGTACTTTGATTGCAGAGCAGGATGGTATGATTTCTTCTCCTGTTTATTCAAGTGTATCAGGTACAGTTAAAAGTATTGCTGACGTTGTAATATCAAATGGCAAATCTGTTCCGGCAATTACTATTGAATCAGATGGCAATATGACTCCTGATGAATCAATTACAGCACCACAGATTAACAGTAAAGAAGATTTTATTGGGGCCGTTAAAAAGAGTGGTATCGTTGGTCTTGGCGGTGCAGGTTTCCCAACTTATGTTAAATTTGCAACAGATAAGAAAATTGATACTCTTGTAATCAATGGTGCAGAATGTGAGCCATATATTACAAGTGACTCTGTTACAATGGTTGACAGAGCTGATGAGATTTTATTTGCAATTGAAACAGCCGACAAATACTTCAATTTTGACAAGATTGTAATCGGAATTGAAAAGAATAAAGCAGCAGCAATTGCTAAAATGAAGGAACTTGCAGCCAAGAATAATAAAATTAAGGTTGTAGTTCTTCCATCAGTATATCCACAGGGTGGAGAAAAAGTTCTGGTTTACAATACTGTTGGTAGAGTAATTTCTGCTGGCAAATTACCTGCTGATGTGGGTTGTATTGTTTGTAACTCATCAACAATGGCTAATATTGCAAGATACATAAAAACAGGTATGCCACTTGTTGAAAAAGTGATTACAGTTGATGGCGGTGCTGTTAAAGAACCTAAGAATGTTATTGCACCGATTGGTACACCGATAAATGACGTGTTTGATTTCTGTGGTGCCTTTAATTGTGACCCTGAAAAAGTGCTTTATGGTGGACCAATGATGGGAATTGCAGTTCCTGACCTTCATGTTCCGGTACTTAAACAGACAAATGCTATTCTTGCATTAGATAAAAATGAAGTAAAAACTGCAAAAACAACAGCATGTATCAGATGTGGTAAGTGCACAAATACATGTCCATTTGGATTGAATCCGGCTGGAATTTCAAAGGCATATAAAAACGATGATGTTGAAATGCTTGAAAAACTTGGTGCAGATATATGTATGCTTTGTGGTTGCTGTAGTTTTGTATGTCCTGCAAAGCGTCCTTTAGCTGAAACAAATGTATTGGCAAGAAACAGACTTATGGCAGAACGTGCAAAGAAAAAGGAGGGTAATGCATAATGGAAAATAAACTTCATATTTCAGCTTCTCCACACATTCGCAGTAATGTTTCTACAAAGAGTATGATGCTTGATGTTATTCTTGCACTTGTTCCTGCAACTATTGCAGCGGTTATCCTCTTTGGAATTCCTGCATTACTTGTTATCGTAGTTTGTGTTGTTTCTGCTGTAGCAGGTGAAGCAATTTTTAATATTGCAGTAAAAAAAGAGCAGACAATTGGTGATTTAAGTGCTGTGGTTACAGGCTTACTCTTGGCACTTAATCTTCCTGCAAATATTCTATTGTGGCAGGCAGCCATTGGTTCACTTTTTGCAGTTGTGCTTGTAAAAGGGGTTTTCGGTGGGCTTGGCAAAAATGTTGTTAACCCTGCAATTGCAGCTCGTGTGTTTATGCTTATCGCATTTACTTCAACAGCAACATCTGCATTCCCTGTAAAATTAGATTCAGTATCAGGCGCAACCCCACTTGCAGAACTTGCAAAGGACAAACCTGTTAACCTTATGGATTTGTTCCTTGGTAATTGTGGTGGTGCTCTTGGTGAAACTTGTGCATTAGCACTTTTTATTGGTGCTGTATATCTTATAGTTCGCAAGGTAATTACATGGCATATTCCAGTTGCTTTTATCGGTACAGCATTCCTCTTCACATTGGCTGTTGAGGGCGGAGATATCGAAACAACACTTGCTTGGGTGTTGTCAGGTGGACTTATTCTCGGCGCCTGCTTTATGGCAACAGATTATGTAACATCTCCTTCAACTGCAATAGGAAAGCTCATTTTTGGTATCGGTGCAGGTGTGATTACAGTACTTATCCGTTTTTGGGGTGTATATCCTGAAGGTGTTTCCTTTGCAATCTTGCTTATGAATATTGTGAATCCATATATTGATGCAGCAACACCTAGAAAAATATTTGGGGGTAAGAAAAAATGAAGAAACATCTTAAAAGTATTATCTCCCTTACAGTAATATGTATAGTAGTTGCAGCCGCTTTGGCATTGACTAATTATGTTACGGCTCCGATTATTGAAAAAAATGCAGATGCAGCTGCTAACGAAGCTTTACTTGTTGTAATGCCCGATGGTGGAGATTTCACTGCAGTTGACCTTTCAAAATATACACTTCCTGAAACCGTTACAGAAGCATTTACTGCATCAAACGGTGGGTGTGTAGTTAAACTTAAAACATCAGGTTACGGTTCAGATATGATTATTATGTGTGGTGTTGATGCAAATGGTAACGTAACTGGTGCTGTTTGTCTTTCAAGTAACGAAACACTTGGTCATGAAAAAACTTTTGGCGAAACAACAAAGGGTGCAACAATTGATACAATTGATGGACTTGCTACAATTTCAGGTGCAACAATGACAACGGGTGCATATAAAAATGCTGTAAAAGACGCACTTAATACAGCGACTATCCTTGGCGGTGGTAGTGCAGATATCCGTACAGAGGAAGAAATCCTTGCGGATAACCTCAATACAGCACTTCCAACAGGCGAAGGCAAGTTTACTGAGGTGTTTATCTGTGAAAAGCTTGAAAATGTAACTGCGATTTATGAAGCAGATAATGGTAAAGGCTTTGTTTATGTAATAAAAGTTGATGACGAAGAAATCTTCGTTGGTATTGATGCAGAAGGTGCAGTAGTTTCAGAAGTAGCAGATGATGTTAAGGCAAATATTGAAGCAAATGCAAAGATTATGCTCAAATCAAGTCTTAAAGAAATTGATATTAGTAAGTATGAAGATATGCCATCCCATGTTGATAAGGCATATAAGACAAATAGTGGCAACTATGTACTAGAAATTCATGCATCAGGTTTCGGAAGAAATGGTGACCATTACTTCAACCCATCAGGTGAATATATCTATATTAAGATTGCTTTGACAAAGAATGGTGAAATCATTAATTGCCAGACAACAAAACAGGCAGAAACAGATGGTATCGGCTCAGTTTGTGGAAACAAAGAATTTTATTCACAGTTCAATGGTAGAACGGAAGCTGATTATAAAGATATCGATGCAATTACAGGTGCTACACTTACAACAAGAGGATATGTATCCGGTGTTGGTAAGGCAATTGAAGCAGTTAAAATTATGGAAGGAGTGGCTTAAATTATGAGTAAACAGAATAATATGTCAATTCTTTTTAAAGGCCTCCTCCGTGAAAACCCGGTTTTCGTGCTTGTTCTTGGTACTTGCCCAACACTTGCAACCACAACAACAGTTGATGGTGCATTTGGTATGGGTCTTGCAACAATGGCAGTTTTAATCTGTTCAAATATTGTTATTTCATTGTTACGTAAGGTTATTCCGGATACAGTAAGAATTCCTTGTTATATTGTTGTTATCGCAGGTTTCGTTACTGTCGTTCAGATGCTCATTCAAGCATTTGTCCCAAGCTTGTATGAGGCACTTGGTGTTTACATACCACTGATTACAGTTAACTGCATTATCTTGGGCCGTGCAGAAATGTTTGCTGGTAAGAATTCAGTTGGCAAATCAGCACTTGATGGTATCGGAATGGGTATCGGTTTTACAATTGCACTTCTTGCAATGTCAACAATCCGTGAAGTTATCGGTGCAGGTTCATTTGCAGGTAATGAAATTCCTTTCCTTGTAGAAAATGGTCTTACAATCGGAATTCTTGCAAAAGCTCCGGGTGGACTTATGGTTTATGGTCTTCTTATTGCGGTTGTGAATAAACTTACAAATGGTAAACTTATTAAGAAAAAGGAATTTTCTTGTGAAGGTTGTCCATCAGCAGGCGCTTGTAGTGGTGGCTGTGCTGAAACAGTAAAGGAGGGCAAGTAAGATGGATTTTAAAGGATTAGTAATTATCTTAATGTCTTCTGTTTTGGTTGATAACTACGTTCTCAGCCGATTTCTTGGTATTTGTCCTTTCCTTGGTGTATCAAAGAAAGTTAACCAGTCAGTTGGTATGGGTGTTTCAGTTATCTTTGTTATGCTCATGGCAACAGCAGTTACGTGGCCTGTTCAGACATTTATCCTTGATAAATTAGGTCTCGGTTATACACAGACAATAGTATTTATTCTTGTTATTGCTTCCCTTGTTCAGTTTATTGAAATTTTCCTTAAGAAGTATATTCCTGCTCTTCATCAGAGCCTTGGCGTATATCTTCCACTTATCACAACAAACTGCGCAGTGCTTGGCGTAACAATCAACAACATTACTGATGGATATAATTTTGTTGAATCAATGGTAAGCTCATTGGGTGTTGGACTTGGTTTCTTACTTGCAATGGTAATATTCTCAGGAGTGCGTTCACGCATTGAGGAAAGCGAAGTTCCTGAAAGCTTCAGAGGACTTCCGGTAACATTGGTAGCGGCATCATTTGTTTCAATGGCATTCTTCGGATTTGCAGGAATCATTGAAAATTTACTGGCATAAGGAGGTTGTAAAAAAAATGATTATAGATGTTTTAACAGCCATTCTTGTGGTAACAGCAATCGGAGTAATTGCAGGTGTTTTACTTGCAGTGGCATCACATTTCTTTTCAGTTCCTGAAAATGAGACTGCAAAAAAAGTTCGTGAGTGCCTCCCGGGTGCTAACTGTGGTGCTTGTGGATTTGCAGGTTGTGACGCTTATGCTGCAGCAGTAGCAAATGGTGAGGCAGAGGCAAATCTTTGTATTCCTGGTGGTCCTGATGTTGCAGGTCAGCTTTCTGATATTCTTGGTGTTGATGTAAGCGTTGGAACACCTAAAGTTGCTTATGTGAATTGTAGTGGTGACTGCTCAGCAGTTGCACAAAAAGCAGTTTATGATGGACTCCAGAGTTGTAAGGCTGCAGCACTTGTTTATGGTGGTCCATTCTCATGTAAATTCGGGTGCATCGGTCTTGGAGATTGTGTTGCAGAATGCCCGGTTGGTGCGATTTCTGTTAAAGACACATTGGCTCGTATTGACCCGAAAGTATGTATAGCTTGTGGTAAATGCGTTAAAACTTGTCCTAAAGGCGTTATTTCTCTTGTTGGAGAAGATGTTGTTGTTGCTGTTGCTTGTAGCAATAAGGATAAGGGTGCAGTTGCCCGTAAAAATTGTATGAATGCTTGTATCGGTTGTAAAAAGTGTGAAAAAACTTGTCAGCACGATGCAATTAAAGTTATTGATAATCTTGCAGTTATTGATTATGATAAGTGTGAGGACTGTGGCGAATGTGCAAAGGTTTGCCCGACAGGACGACTTAAGATTGTTGATATGAAGAACGGGGTTATCGGCTGATTTTATGAAGAATAATAATTCTCAGAATAACCGGAAAAAACGAAATGATATAATTCTTGCCGCCGCTATTTTAATAATAGCGGTGGCTGGACTTTTATTTGTCAATGCCACAAAGGAAAGCGGTAGTTCTGTTGTCGTAAAAATTGATGGTGTTGAAAAATACAAATATTCTCTTGAAGAAAACACAACTCAGGAGATTATAACAGGGGATAATAGTGAATACACTAATACTCTTGTTATTAAAGACGGAAAAGCTTGTATCACAAATGCAAATTGTCCTGACGGAATATGTGTTGAACATAGAGAAATATCCTATGTTGGTGAAACTATTGTATGTTTGCCACATAAAATTGTAGTTGAAGTTCAAAAAGAAGAAACTAATCAGGACTTGGATATAGCTGTGCAGTGAATGGGTAAAGGAGTGGTGATATGAAAGAAAAGACTAAAAAAATAGCATTTCTTGGCATTTCCACATCTGTAGCTTTGATTCTTGCTTATATAGAAGCAATCTTACCACCCATTTGGACAGCTGTTCCCGGAATAAAAGTGGGGTTGCCCAATCTTATAATCATCCTTGTATTGTATCGTTTTGGCTTTAAATATGCGGCATTGGTTTCAGGTGTAAGACTCATTATTGTATCCATTTTATTTGGAAATGCAATGACCCTTGCATATAGTGTTGCAGGTGCAGTATTAAGCCTTGCATTAATGGGAATATTAAAGAAAACAGATAGATTTTCGACTGTTGGCGTCAGCATTATAGGTGCTGTTTCCCATAACCTTGGTCAAATTATTGTAGCAATATTCCTTTTCGATACAGTACAGATAGGTTACTATATGATTGTTCTTGCAATAACAGGGACAATAGCAGGTGTATTTATTGGAATAGGCAGCAATCTTTTATTGAATCGCACGGAAACTGTAAAATTATAATACGGTAGTTGACAATAAAAAGATTTTTTGCAATAATGTAGTTGGATTTACTCCACATAAAACAAAGAAAACGTAAAAAGGAGAAACTCAATATGAAAAAGATTCTCAGCGTAGCTCTCGCAGCAGTAATGCTTTTTGCAGTTGTTGCTCTTGCAGGTTGCTCAAAAGACCCTGCAAATAACGACGGTGATAAGGCTGCTGCACTAAGATTTGGTGTTGGCGTAGTTGCAAGCTATGGCGAACCAAAAGACACTTCAGGCGAATTCGTTGCAACAGCAGTTGCTGTTCTTCTTGATGCTGAAGGTAAAATTGCAAAAATTGACCTTGATTCAATGCAACTCAGCCCAGCATGGACAGAAGAAGGCAAAAAGCTTGATGTTGAAGATTTAAGAACAAAGTACGACAAAGGCAGCGATTATGGCATGAGCAAAATCGGTAAAGCTGAATGGAACGTACAGGCTGATGCTTTCATGAAAACTGCAACAGGTAAAACTCTTGCAGAAGTAAAAGCTCTTGTAGCTGAAAATGGCGCTCCACAGGGTGACCTTGCAACAGCTGGTTGCACAATCAATGTTTACGAATTTATGGCTGCTCTTGACAAGGCGGTTGCTAATGCAGCTGATTCAACAGCAACAGCAGAAAACAATCTTAAACTTGCTCTTCTTGCATCAGATCATGGTAGCAAAGATGCTACTGAAGAAGCAGACGGTGTTCAGGCTTATGATGTTACAATCTCAGCTATTGTTACAGATTCAGCAGGTAAAGTTGTAGTTGCTAAGACAGACTGTGTACAGAGCAATATGACATTCAACCTTAAGGGTGAAGCTACTTACGATGCAAAAGCAGAAGTTAAGACAAAGCTTGAACTTGGCAAAGATTATGGTATGAGTGCTATAGGCAAAGCTGAATGGGATGCACAGGCTGCTGCATTTGACAAAGCTCTTGTAGGCAAAACAGCTGCTGAATTTGCTGGTTTGGCAGATGAAAAAGGCAATGGTACTGGTGACCTTGCAACAGCAGGTTGCACAATCGGTATCAGCGATATGATTAAAGCTGCTGAAGTTGCTGCGAAGGCATAATTAGCTTATTAAAAATTCGGGGATGTTGTTTTTTCAACATCCCTTTTTAATTATTAAGGTGGTGTTAAAATGAAAAAGTATATGTCAGTTTTTATGGCTTTTATTGTTGCTGCAATGTCAGTTTTGTTGACATCTTGTGATACAAAGGCAGAGAAAACAAAATATAATGCACATTACTTTGATTATTTTGACACTGTAACTACTATTATGGGATATGAAGAAACACAGGAAGAATTCAATAAAGTGTGTGAAGAAATCACAACCCTTTTAAAAGAGTATCACCGTCTTTACACTATCTATAACCGATATGAGGGACTTAATAATCTTGTTACTATCAACGACCTTGTTGATGGTAAGCATACTGTAGTAGCAGTTGACAAAAAAATAATTGATATGCTTACCTTTGCCAAGGAAATGTATAGTAAAACCGATGGTAACGTGAATGTTGCAATGGGTAGTGTGCTGAAAATCTGGCATAATTACCGTAATGACGGAATTGATAACCCCGTAAATGCTGAGCTTCCACCTATGGAAAAGCTGCAGGAAGCATCAAAACACACAAATATTGATGATTTGATTATTGATGCAGAAAATAACACAGTTTTTCTTGCCGACCCAATGATGAGCCTTGATGTAGGAGCAATAGCAAAAGGCTATGCTGTGGAACAAGTTGCAAAACACCTTGAATCAAAGGGAATAACGGGATATCTTCTTAATGTTGGTGGAAATATTCGCAGTATCGGTATGGCAGATGCTGATAAATGGAAAGTTGGTATTGAAAACCCTGACACAGATAATACGGAAAAGCCTTATATCGAATTTTTGAAGATTGCAGGTGAGTCCGTTGTAACAAGTGGCTCATATCAACGCTTTTATATTGTTGATGGTGAAAGCTATCATCATATTATTGACCCTAAGACACTGATGCCAGGGTCAAAATATCGTTCAGTATCAGTTCTTACCAATGATTCGGGACTTGGTGATGCTATGTCAACTGCTCTTTTCATTATGAACTATGAAGAAGGAAAAGAACTTGTTGAGTCCATCGAAAATGTTGAAGCAATGTGGGTTTTACAAGATGGAACACAACTTTACTCATCAGGTTTTGAAAAATACACTTTTGAATACAATCAATAGTTTTATAGTTCTTAGCTCCTTGTCAGTAAGATGGCAAGGAGTTTTTTCTTAATAATCAGTTTGTTAAAATATTGTTCATGAATAACTTTTTCTATTGACAAAATATGTAATAGAAATGTATAATCATTTATGTATGAATTAAAAGATATGGGGGTATTCCTATGCAGAAAAAAACCGTAGCTCTTACAGGCTCATCAGGTACAATGGGATGGGCTGGTTTCCAAGAGTTGTATGCAAAAAAAGATAAGTTCAACATTGTTGTTCTTAACCGTGGAAGTAAGAAAAACCGTGAGAAGTTTGCAGCTTATGAAAATGACCCAGCTGTTAAACTTGTTTGGGGTGACCTTACAAATTATGAAGATGTTCTTGAAATGGTAACAGGTGCGGACTATGTTCTCCACGTTGGTGGTATGGTTTCTCCAGCTGCTGACTATTATCCAGTAAAAACACAGAAAACAAATGTTGCTGCTGCACAGAACATTGTTAACGCTATTAAGGCACAGCCAAATCCTGATGCAGTTAAGGTTGTTTACATAGGCACAGTTGCTGAAACTGGTGACAGAAACGCCCCTATTCATTGGGGTAGAACAGGTGACCCACTTAAAGTAAGCGTTTATGACCATTATGCTATCTCTAAGATTAAGGCTGAAGCTGTTTTTGCTGAATCAGGTCTTAAATATTGGGTATCACTTCGTCAGTCAGGTATCCTTTATCCTGCAATTCTTAAAAACCTTGAACCAATTATGTATCACGTTCCAATTAACGGTATGCTTGAATGGGCAACTGTTGAAGACTCAGGTCGTCTTCTTGCAAACGTTTGTGGTGACGATATTCCTGAAGAATTCTGGAGAAACTTCTACAACATCGGTTCGGGTGAAGAATACAGAATTACTAACTTTGAATTTGAAGACCTTCTTATTGGTACATTAGCTCT
>CALBQZ010000055.1 GCA_937899735.1 uncultured Clostridia bacterium
AGAATGGGCAAAGACAGAAAAAAGGTAAGCGTTTATCCTGTTGAGCAGTAATTTTTAACTACTGAAATTCCCATCACGTTGGTGGTGGGAATATTTTTTTTACAAAGGATAAAAAATATTCTTGAGGTGTTTCTCATGAAAACTTTCAATAAAAGTACAAAACTTGATAATGTTTGCTACGATATCCGTGGACCTGTTATGGACGAGGCTGTAAGAATGGAGTCCCAAGGTCAGCGTATCCTTAAGCTCAACATCGGCAACCCTGCACCTTTCGGCTTTGCAGCACCTGATGAGGTTATCCGTGATATGATGTATAATCTTCGTGAGTGTGAGGGATATTCCGACTCAAAGGGTATTTTCAGTGCGAGAAAGTCCATAATGCAGTATTGCCAGATTAAGGGAATTAAAGGTGTTGATATCGGCGATATTTACCTTGGTAACGGCGTAAGTGAATTGATTACAATGTCAATGCAGGGACTTCTGGACAATGGTGACGAAATCCTTGTGCCATCACCTGACTACCCACTCTGGACTGCATCTGTAACTTTAGCAGGTGGTAATGCTGTTCACTATATGTGTGACGAGCAGAATGAGTGGAATCCTGACCTTGACGATATTAAAAAGAAGATTACAGCAAAAACAAAGGGTATTGTTGTAATTAACCCTAATAACCCGACAGGTGCATTGTATAGTGACGAGATTTTAAAGGAAATCGTTGAAATAGCTCGTCAGAATGACCTTATTCTTTTTGCTGACGAAATCTATGACAGACTTGTTATGGATGGTCTTACTCATACAGCCCTTGCTTCTTTGGCTCCTGATGTACCTTGTGTCAGCTTTAACGGACTTTCAAAATCACACAGAGTTGCAGGCTTCCGTGTAGGCTGGATGGTAATCAGTGGTAACAAGAAGAAAATTAAGGGATATATCGAGGGACTTAATCTTCTATCATCAATGCGACTTTGCTCAAATGTACCTGCACAGAGTATTGTACAGACTGCTCTTGGCGGTGTACAGAGTGTTGACGAGTTGCTTCTTCCCGGTGGAAGAATCTACGAGCAGAGAGAGTTTGTATATAATGCACTTTGCGAAATTGATGGTATTTCAGTTGTTAAGCCAAAGGCTGCATTCTATATCTTCCCTAAACTTGATGCAAAGAAATTCAATCTTCACGACGATGAGAAATTAGTTCTTGATTTCTTAAAAGCTAAAAAAGTTCTTCTTATGCACGGTAAGGGCTTTAACTACCCAACACCTGACCATTTGAGAATTGTATATCTTCCAAGAAGACGAATTCTCGGCGAAGCAATGGAAAGCTTCAAAGAATTCCTTGCTGATTATAAACAGTAATAAGAAAGGCTCCCTCTGATGTTGGAGCAACTTAGGGATTTATATTTTTGTTGAAAAAATGGCTAATCGGTTAATTCCGGTTAAGCCGTTTTTTCATTTTGTTGCATTAGGTCAATGGTGCCGATACAGTTGTATACGATTTGTATCTTCTGTTGTCTGCGACCATTGACTTTTTCTGCATTATAAACTATGACTTTGTTAACGAACTCACGAATGATTTCTGCATCAAGTTCTTGAATATCAGTATACTTTCTTACTAATTGTAAAAAGTGTTCTGTATTCAAGGCTTTTTCTTTTAATGTCTGAATTGTATTTTCCAATTCAACAATTCGGTTATTTAGTTGTAATTGTTCTTGCTCATATGAAGCTGTCATCTTTTGGAATCGTTCATCAGAAAGCTTACCTTCAATATTGTCCTCATAGAGTCTTTGTATAATTGTATCAAGTTTGATGCAACGTTGTTTTGCTTGAGAAATCTCTTTTCTGTAATCTTTGAAATTTCTATCAAGTTCTTTTTCGTTCACATCACTTATGAGTCTTACAAAGGCTTCTTCGTTTTCTCTTGCAAACTGTGTTATCCTACGAATGTCATCAAGCAAAATTTCTTCAACAACAACATTACGAATTTGATGAGATGTACAACCACCTTTAACTTTTCTATATGTACCACAAACAAGATGTTCTTTATCGTGTGTCCATCCTTTTGCACGTACCTGAAACAGTCGATTACCACAATCGGCACAATAAAGCATTCCGGAAAGTATTGGCATTTCACCAAGGTCTGTTTTTCTTCTGCGTCCTTGACGAATGTTTTGAACTTTGTCAAATGTTTCTTGGTCGATAATAGCCTCGTGGGTGTTATCAAAAATCATCCATTCAGAAGGATTGTTCTCAATTCTCTTGTTGCATTTATAACTCTTCTTATGTGTTCTAAAATTCACAGTTTTGCCGATGTACTCTTCTTTTGATAAGATTCTTGCAATTGAAGAAGAATGCCAATAATATTCGTTGCCATCTTCAACAAAACAACCACGTTGCATTTCCTTACGAGCAGCAGGATTGATTACCTTTTTTGAGGCAAGAATATTAGCAATTTGGGAAGGTCCGTAACCTGCGATACAAAGGTGAAATATTTCTTGGACAACCTTTGCTGCATCAGGGTCAACAAGCCACTTTGTATTATCATTTGGGTCTTTTATGTAACCATAAGGTGGGTTAGCTGATAAAGGTTTACCAGACTCACCTTTGTTTCGCATTACGGCACGAATTTTCTTGCTTGTATCCTTTGCATACCATTCGTTGATAATGTTCAAGAATGGCGTG
Organism: uncultured Clostridia bacterium; assembly: GCA_937899735.1. Taxonomy (GTDB): domain Bacteria; phylum Bacillota; class Clostridia; order Oscillospirales; family Acutalibacteraceae; genus Fimenecus. The sequence continues at coordinate 2,674 of CALBQZ010000055.1, forward strand.
AAATCACTGTCTTGTTTATCATCACTATCAACACCGTTGTTAATGGCAATAAACCTTACATCAGCTTCTGGGAATACAATTTCTGTGTAATAACCGACCTTAAGGTAATCTCTGCCAAAACGGGACATGTCCTTAACGATAAGGGTAGCCACATTTCCATTTTCAATTTCGGTAATTAACCTTTGAAAATCGGGTCTGTCAAAGTTTGTACCGCTAAAGCCATCATCCACAAAGAACTGTGTGTTCCTGAAACCATTGTCATCGGCATACTTTTGAAGCATTGCTTTCTGATGTATGATACTGTTGCTATCTCCCTGTAATTCATCGTCACGAGAGAGTCTGCAATAAAGTGCAGTAATTTTTTCTGCTTTTGCTATATTAGATTGTCTATTCATATTTCCTCCTTCCCGACAATCTTCAAGTGGTTTAGCATACTACATATTACCGCACTAATTGAAAATTATCTTATTGTAATTGATACATTATTGTGAACAAACTGATAACTTTAAATTGTTCAGAATTAAACGTTCCACAATACTGTCAGCAGTTGCTTTTGTGTTATCGTTAGCAACAGACTCAACCACATATATTGTTCCACCGATTTCTTTTTCGGTGATGTGTGGTACGTTATCATTCATCTTATTTCACACCGAGAAGCTTAACTGCATCTTCGCGGATGAGTTTACCATCAAGATGTTCACTACCTGCATAACCGGTGGCATCTTCTCTTGAAAACAATTCTAAAAGAACCTTAATTGCAAGTGGCTGTCTTTCAATAATCCAATAGTATGATAAGTCACCAAAAGCAACTGCCTTATTGCCTGACTCTGCATTTGGCATATATGCAGATACAAGAACAGGCTTACCGAAGATGGTATCGTGGTTTTCGTCCCATATGTATCTGCCACTCTTGTCCTTGAGCATACGGAGTTTCAATGCAGTATCATCATTAATGATAAACACACCATTCTTTCTGTATTCTGCTTCAAGTGAGAAGAACAACTTGATAATATCATCAGTTGTAATTTCGCCTTGTGTTTCTGTTACGATAGATGCATCTGCAGTTGTAATACCTTTAGGTTCTGTTACACCATTACCTGAAATGAATGCCTTTTCTTCTGCTCTGCAAAATGCTCTAGCAAATTCTCTGCAGATAAATTTCTTAATATCAAAACCCATATCATTTACAAAAGAGTTCTTGATTTTAACAAGTGCTGCAACCTTGTGTGATTTCACACCCATATTAGAGTGGTCATCACTAATTTCGGGGTAGAGTGTATTTTCATCAATCCATTCTGCAATCGCAGTTGCTGTAAGTGTCTTGATTGTACCTCCAAACGTTGGTGCTTTGAACACAGTACCAAGTGTTCTGAAAAAGTTGTTTTTCTTAAGTTCTGCATTGAACTCTCTTAAAAACTCTTCAGGTGCAATCATACCACTGTTGCTAGTTGGAACATTATTATTAATTTTCTTTCTTCTTACTGCGTTCCAGAATTCATAAGAAGTTGTGTTGTTGAAGTTTGACATAGAATTGTCCTCCTAAAATAAAACTTATTAAAACTTTTTCAATCAAAAGTTTCTGTAGATTGTTGATATATATGGGTTTGTATGGGGGTATTCCCTGCAAAACTTATGCGAAAATTCACACAAGACCCTGCGCCGCTGTTCATATGTAAAAGTCACAACGATTTTTATACCCCCATACCCATCTTAAAAGATGATTGGGTAATAGCTTCTAGCTTTACAGAACTTACTCATTGATGTTAAGTTTTTGAATGTATATCTGTTTCTGCCATCTATAACACACCAATGGTAGTTGTCAGGGTCGTTGTACATATATGCACGAACAACTCGTCCGTCTTTTTGCTTCCAAGCAAATACCTGACGGTAGTTTTTATTATCTAAATACATTAGGATTCCTCCTTGAATTATGATTTATAGTTGTGCTCTTTAAGATAAGCACGGAGTTCTTCTTCTGTATCGAAGTAATGACCATTACCACGATACTGTAAGCACCATTTCTTCGGTGCGTAAGAATGCTTGTTCTTCATGATGATTACTGCATAATGCCTGTCCTGTGGAAGGATGTCAATCACATCGAAATCATCAAGATTAAGACCCTTGTGAAGGTATCGTTTAAGCTTCCATCTATCGAAAAATATCACAATTATCACCTCCCATATCATTTGTGGAGTAATGTGGTAGTTTTTATAGGTAATTTTCTATATATATAAGTTATATAAAAATAACCTATATTTCTTACCACAAAGCACCACAAGTATTAAATGACAAAGATATTGTCCTTAAATTTGAAGCCTATAAGGAGTCTTGTTTTATCTCCTCCAACCTTAGGTCGCTTTTCTACAATGTCGGCTTTTGTGCCGAGAGCTTTATAGAAATTACGATTACTTTCAGGATAGTATCCGTTTTCACTACACCAATTGCGATAGGCATTGTAAACAGATGAGGTTTTAATTTCACCGTCATACTGTTCCTCAAGACAATCATCAATGAAAAGCTGAATCTTGTCACTATCATGGCAGTACTGATTTGTTGCATCTGTTACTGCCTTTGGTGGATTTAATCCTTCATTGCAAAGTGATATATAACCTTGGATTAACCAATTCAATATGGCACTTTGGACTTCTGCCTTGGCAAACTCTGTCTTGAGAGAATTATCCTGTTCCCATGGTTCAAAATGCCTGTCAAAAGGAATGATGAAAATACGATTGCTTGAAAACAGTGTCATATCTGTTATTACAGGCAGGTAGTTGGTATTTACATACAATTTGAACTGTGGTTTAAAGTCAAAAGAGTTCTCGTGTAAGTACCGGGCATTGATAGTATCATTACCGGTCATGCTTTTAACTTGAGCTGCATTGAGAGTTATCCCTCTGCTCGGTTCGGATATGTTGGCAAACCTCAAGCCTGATAATCTCGCAATATCTTCTGTAGGGTTTTGGCTACTGTTGTTCTGCTTTGCAGCAATAGTTTCAGGTCTTACGGATTTGCCATAGTCACCCATGACACCGAGTATGCTTTCCATAAGAGTGCCTTTACCATTTCTGGTAGTTGCACCGTACAGAAAAAACATACATTCGTATTTGGTGTCACCGGTTAAGGCATAACCTAATACTTTCTGCAGAAACTTTGCTTTTTCATCGTCATTGCTCATAACCTCTGTGATGAAAGAATCAAATCGTTCATTTGTTGCCACAGGGTCATAAACAACAGGAGATATCTTCGTTAAGAAATCACTTGCATTGTGTTCATAAAAAGACATTGTTTCAAGGTTCAATGTTCCATTCGCACAGTTGAATAAATATGGGTTTTTATCAAATTCACACATACTCAATGGATAGATGCTTCGTGCATCTTTCAGGATGATTTCACGGTTTCTTCGTGATTGCCATTTGCTACGATATTTAAGATACTCGATACGTTTTAGTTCATCAGTTATGGTGATAGCGTGTGTAATTAAGGCATCTGCCAAGTCCTTACACAGTTCCATCGTCTTTAATGACTCCACATCTTCACACCAATGGCTACCATCAAAGTAGAACCATTTCTTGCGTTCAGGCACGTATCTTACTTTGTCCTTAAACACATCAGCAAAGAGCTTACCGTTGCCACTATCTGTCCATTGATACCTTTCTCTGTCTTCTGGGTGAAATTCTGTTAAGTCAATGTCACCATCATAGTTAACTGCTACGGGACAATAGAATGCTGTCGCATTTGCTACCGCTTTGTTAAGTGTGATTCCACCGTAAGTACTACCACTTTGTGCTCTATCCCACTTATCACGCATAAGGCCAGACATTCTGAAAAGCCTATCCATCTGCTCGATATCACCATTACTCCAGAATGCTAAATATGAGGCAAGGGACATATCGGCTTCACTATGAGATTTACCTTCAGGAATTTTACCTGCCCACAAATCTACAAACTTAAAACCACTAATGGATGCCATTGCTTTGTTAAGTACACTTTCATCAGAAAGGTAGCTAACACGATTAGTATCAATCTTTGACTTGACAACAAACGGTCGTTTCATATATGTATCGAGAATTTCCGGAAGTACAGCATTGCAGTTTGCTATACCATAATCATTAAGATTATTACCTGTAAGTGTAACAAACTTATTTGATGCACCTGACACATATACTTCAAGCTTACGTTTTCTGTTATGGATGCAATATATGTTTTTATCGTAGTTGAAATCATCAACCTTAAAGATGATTCGAACCCCGGTGCCTGATGGACTTAATTCTGTATAGGATTGCATTGTGTTGATGATGTCGGTTGCCATTTCGTTTGGCACACCATCTGTAACACAGTGGTCAATGTCAACGGCACTAAAGCCATTAAATATACCCATACCTATGCCTGAGTACTTGTCCACCAATTTGCTTACCGAGTCGAAACTTGAAAAGTCGGTTGCTGAATTTACACGAGCTCTTGCACCATTTGTTTTGTATGGGACTTTAGTTTTCTTACCCTCTCGAGTCTCATAATTCCACAAACAGAACAGAGCATCCTGCTTCAGCTCATTTGGTATGTCTTGGTACATAAACATCCCTCCTTGTTATAGACTGCACCTTACACGCGCATAAAATATGTATAGCGTTTTCGTAAGGTGTGTGATATAATGATTTGAAAGATTGTAGACGTCTGTCTTTCACTTTCCATTATCCTAGATACTTGAGATACTGCAATATAATACTTGAGATACTTGAGATACTTTTAATTTTTTTGAAAAAGGAGCATTTCCACTATGAAAACATACTTTGCAGGTGGTATTTTCTTTGCATTAATATTGAGGTCATTAAAGCCTATAAGTGAAGAAACTGAATCTTATATAGAGGACCCCAAGTATCCATCTACTCTTCACGTTATGGAAGATTTGATGAAGGTGATTCTTCTTAATGATAATATCGTGTTAACCACAACATTTAAAAAGAATGTATCAGAATATAAAACCTGTAAGTATAATGGTGGAAATAACATTCCTTTTAATGACTCTGCAACATTACACGCTTTTGATAGTGGCATAAAGAAAAACTACCAATCCTATCGAAATAAGATGGTAGATTTCTTGGATGAATATATTGATGTAAGTAAAGTGGAATGGCTTATAGACAAATGCTTAAAACTTTTATATATGGATAATGATACAGAAGCAGAACATCCATTTTTTGTATTACCTTCAGGCAGCTCCATCAAATACACAGATATCTTTTCTATGAATAAAATTGATTATCCATCATTCCTATTAGGTGTGTTGCATTTCATTCTTTTGAATAGACAGAATAACATCTGTGGTCGTGAAGCTTACATGAAAATTTTTCAAGGCGGTGAAGAGTTTGTAAGAGACTACTTTGATGAAGGTGTATTTGTAAAAAAGACTTTTGATTTTGAAATCACCTGTAACGAAAAGAAATGTGCCGATATTACAGCTGCTACTAAAACTGTTGCAAGGGATTTACCGGCTTTTGATTTTTCTCATTACAGTGTATTAGTAATGGATATTCTGAAGCTTGAGGCAAATTCTACTGGTAGAGTTCTCATAGATAGAAACAGAACAATGTGTGAAGATATGATGCCTGAATTGAAAGATGCATTTAGTGACCTCAATCCTACTGCCATCGAGAAACTCAAAACATATCCTGCATTGTTTACACACGAAAAACCTCGTGGATTTGAATCTGACAGTGAAATTGTCACTATAGGTCGAATTACTGATGTTGTTATACAAGATAACGGTGTTAAGATTTATTATGAAATGTATGAAGAATTGCCATTACAACCTATCCTATATGCATATAAAGATTTTGGATTCGGTGACCATATAAACATCAACACACTTACACGAACTCACTGGGTATTAAAAAGAATAAATCTCAAGGAAGCACTTGAAGATGCAGAAATTGAGGTTTCGATTTGGTGATAAATACAAATAAATATACACTCATATATGCATCACTTAAGTGTGGTGTATATTTTTTGTGTTTTTCAGTTTACATGCTAAAATAAAAAATCCCCATTAGTGCAGTTGTACTGACACCAAGGGGATTTATATATTAATACTCTTTATTTTCTTCTACATATGAACCGTCAGGTATAGGTTTAAACAATAATGGTATTGGAAGAATATCACTTGTTCTTTCCAACAACATCAAAGCCCATTTCAAGTTATACTCTTTATCATATTCAGCATCAAACAAATTCATCAAACTTGTCCCATACTCAACAGGATTTTCAGGTGTTAAGTTTAATATAAATCCAAATGGATATGCACCTAAATCACAACACGTTGTAGCTTTAGGACCTGTATTTGATATGCTACCAAGTATGGTCGGACCGACCATTAATTGTCCAACATTTTTATGAGTTAAATAAATGCGTAAATCAAATAACGATTTATCAATAGCATTGCTTTCTTTATTAAGTAAAAACTCATCAAAGCCTAATCTCTTGACTTCTGAATAAGGCAACAAACTACAAAACATTGTTATAACTTGTTTTACAAAAGCAAGAGCAGGAAACTTCCTTGTACTAAAAGCAAAAATTTCACCATGTTTCAAGGGATTCATTTTATATAAGGCATAAGCAACTTCTTTCGCAATATCGTTATATACTGTAGCATACCAAGTACCAGTATTATTATTACAGCTCTCGCATAAAGAGTATTTGCCCATCCCTTGTTGCTGATTCTTATAATATGCCTTTTCACCTTTATATCTTTTAACAGCTTCTTCACCAACATATACTTTAGTTCTATTATTATTAAGAGCATTTTCAGGCGGAATGTGTTCAAATGATAATTTGCAGTATGTACCGCATATTTGACATATGCCATAATGATTAACTTTTTCAAATCTTTCATCTGACAATTCTGCAAAAATTCTCGGTGTAGAAATCTGACTGTCTAATCCAACTTTATCCCAAGTAGCTGTCCAAATAAGATATGGCTCAAGCGGTAAACAATCTTTTACTTTGATATGTGCACCATCACGAACAAGCAAACCGTCTTTTGCTATTTTTTCAGCATCAAAATAAAGTCTTGCACCAGTTTTATATTCAGCGTCAATATCCATTACGATTTTACCTGATTGTTTGGAATTGACAACAATTTCACCGCTGACACCGCCACCGAACATAACGTAATCACTAAAATGAACGGGGTCACCGAGTTGGTTACCAATCGGCTCTTTTTCAGGGATGTTTAGTCTATTCCAACTTTTGAGTATACCGTCTTTCTGTATCTGAAGCCAATTTTCCATTGATGTGCTATGTACTAAAACTGGAGTTTCATAACCACGCAAAACCGTTTCATTATAACTGTGTCCAACATAATAGTTAGGAACTTCATTATATTCATCTTCTGAAATTGCAATAATGCCGTTTAGATTATTTGCATTACAATATCCAATAAAATCTCCGACAGCCATTTTCCAATCATCGTGAAGCTGTTTACTGATTTTTATAGTATAAGCACAACCATTGTTCGCACCAACAATCATAGCAGTATCCATATCGGAAGAAAGAACCAATACTAACCAAGAGGAATCATATTCACTTTTTGTTATTGGATTTATATTGCTTTCTGTAAACTTATCTACTCTATAAATCAAGTTTAACACTCCTTGTGTCAGTATAACAAAATTAAGATTTCAGCAACAAATCATATTCATAACTGTCGCCCTGATAACTTTCTTTTATTCTTGCAATAGGTTCTTTAAAGCCGTTCTTTTCGTACATATAACGAGCTCTTAAATTATCATCTTCAACACCGACGGTAAATTCTCTATAACCATTTTCTGCAAGAATTAGCAACACATTTTCAAGCAAGAAACTACCTAATCCCTTGCCTTGATATTTCTGATGAACACGAAAAGCATAAAGATATGCTCGTTTACCTTTTTCAGTAAAGCGGTTATCATCACTAATGTATTTTACTCTTAATTCACCGATAATTTTAGCCCCATCAAACAAAGCGAAAATATCAATAATACCGGCTTCAATATCTCTTGTGTTTTCGGCAATCATGTCATTGACATCTTTGTAATTGAAAAGTTGAGTTAAAAGTAGCAAATCTGTTGTTTTTATTTTTCTTACAATGTGCATTTTCGTATCTCCGAATGTTTTACTCCGAACTTAAAATAATTTGATTAAACTGACTTTCGGAAAGCAGATTTTCTAAAGTTTTTATGGCTTTTTTGTACTGATTCTCATAATGCGAAAAAGTTTCTGTTTTCTGAATTTTAAAGCCGAGTTTAATATAGAGCAGGATTGCTTTATAACTCCACGGTTGCGTGTGAATATATATGGGAGTTTCATTACGTTCATTGAATATATTCATTACCTTTTGGCAAAGAGCTAAGCCTATATGTTTGCCCTGATGCTCTGGTGAAACAACAAGCCAATGCAGCGAAGCAACAGTATCATTGCCTTTTAAATCGTGCCAAGCGATACACGAACCTACAAAATCGTCGTAAGCATCAACAACAAAAACACAACGTTTTTTCAGTTCATCAAATTGATTGCAATAATTTGTTTTGAAATACATTTCAGCTTCTTCAACGGATGAAAAATCACCAATTTCATATTCAAGTTTTGCCCAATATTTTTCATCACCCACATCATACAACTTAAAGCTATAACCTTCGGGTAACGAAACAGGCCTTGTGCAGATTTCATTACATTTCAATATCAAATTGTAATATGGAATACTTCTGTCTATTCCTTTTATAAATTCAGACATATTATTTATCCCCGTATTTTTCCGTAAATCCCTTATAGCTTCGTACATTATCTTCGAACACAGCTTTATATACATCCATACTTGAAAAGTTATCAAAGCCATATTGCTCGTTTTCTATCAATGATTGTTTGATGTTTATAACGATTTCTTTAAGTTCAGGATTAAATAAAAGTTTCTGCTTTATATTCTTACTAAAATCCAAAGCTTTAGTTATGGTATCGTTATCAAAGAACCAAATATCCACATTGCAAAGCTCACCTAATATTTCAGTCTCAAATCCATGAAACCAAGCTGTTTTTCCGTCCATGACATCTTTCTTTGCCTCATACCACACAGGGTGAAAGGTGTTAAGAATAAATGAAGTAAGCTTATACAGTTTTTCTGTTGTTATTGACTCGTTGGAAACATAAATATCCAAGTCATTCCATGCCATTAAGTCCATAGCATAACTGCCAACAATGTATGGAGTGCCGTAATTATTTAATTCATTCAGCAAACCAAAATCATAAAGCAGTTGGTCTGCATTGTTTTTATAGTTGTCCACAAATTCACCTTATTTCACAGCAAGTGTAGCAAAATACTGCGGATAGTATTTGCCGATTTCATTTCCACCTTCTCTATCACGGTCTTCATATAAATCTTTGAGTATAAAACCTGCTTTCAACTGACCGCCTATTTGCTCATCTAAAGTATGGCTGAACTGTACGCCATCACCATTTTTAGTCATTTTTTCAAGCTTTTTCTTTGGCATCTTAAGAGGATTGAACGGCAGAGGATTAACTACTTTTAAAGGTTTCTTTTCTTCAAATAAAAAATTGATACCATTATCCATACCGGCGAGTAATCTACCTCCCTTTTTGAGTACACGGTAACACTCATTCCAGATATGATAAACATCTTCAACATAACTATTAGAAACAGGATGAAAAATCATATCAAAACTTTCATCTTCAAATGGAAGAATTTTTGACATATCACCTTTAATAATATCGACATTGTATCCTTCTCTTTCAGCTACCATTCTGTCTGCTTCAAGTTGCTTGTCAGAATAATCAAACACAGTACAATCTGCACCAAGTTTTGAGAATACAGGTATCTGCTGACCGCCACCACTTGCAAGTCCCAATACTTTTTTACCTTTCAAATCACCAAACCACTCGTGAGGTACGGTAATGCAAGGTGTAAGGTAAACTACAAAATTATCTGCAGTAGTTTTTTCGTATTCTTCGTGACTTATGGGCAACGACCATTCGCAACCATCTTCTGCCCACGAATCCCAAGTTTCTGAATTTATTTTAGTATAATCAATCATTTATTTCACCTCAAAATATAATATGCTTGCCTCTGTACCGTCACCGAAAGGCTCATCGCCTATGCAAAGCTCAAAATTACTGTCATACATCTTTGCAACTTTATTCCATAAAACAGCACTTGCAATATTATTCTTGTGATACTTTATGTGCCAAAATCCTTTATGAATATTAAAAATCTGTCTGACAGTTTCTGTTGCTACTCCTTGTCGTCTGAAATTATACGAAACAAAGAACTCCGCTATTGACCAATCAATAGGCCTTTCACATTCTTTGTACTTATTAATCAAAGCAAACCCTGCAAGAATTTCATCAACATAAATAAAATAGGCATGTCTGCTTTCTTCTGTGAAATAGTTGTTCAAATATTTATAACCGAACAAGCCGTTGCTGTTGAATTGTCTTTTATCGTACTGTGAAAATTCATAGTTATATTTTTCAAGAAGATTTGCAAGGGTATCTTTTTCGCTCGATGTTACTTTTTTGATTTTTGTTTTCATTACACTTGTTGCTCCTATAAATAATTAAGGCACCTCCGAAACTATACGGAGATGCCTGCAGGTTCAGAAAGATATATTACATCAATCGCAAACGGACAAAACGGCTCTCCAAGTCATAAGATTAAAAACCACTGTCATTTTGTCCACCTGCCTTTACTAAATTATATTACACAGTAGTACATCGATTATTGTTTATAATAATCATTTTTTATGTTTGGAATACCGACCTGTCCAAGCAAATATGCCTTAATTAGGGTTTTATCCGCTCGAATTTGTGAATCTCCTAGTGACTCTATGGTCGAACTACCATTGATTTTTGAAACAAGTCTAACCTCATCTTTTCTTAAAAGTTTAAAATCCAAAAGAATAGATTCGTGTGTTGTTACAATTAATTGACAATCGTCGTACACGGCTTTTTCGAGAAACGCGTGTAAAAAATTATATGTTAGCAAAGGATGTAAACACCTATCAATTTCATCAACAATATATACAACATCAGAATCCTCTTGAAAAAGAATTTCTAATAGTTTCAAAATTTTTCTTGTACCATCAGATTCTTCATACATATAGAAAGGAACTCTTGTATTCTCGTGATAAAACTGTAGTGTTTCAAAAACAATTTGACCACCAACAACTTTAGCTACATAAAAATCATCTTCTAATCCGAACATGATGCGATTAGATTCAATATCATCACCATTAAATAAAGATTTTTCAATGTCTGTTATTAGGTCATTGAAAATTTCTTTCGGTAGTTTTAATGCAATTTGTTCTTGTGAACAAGGGATGAATTCATAATCGGAAATAGACAAATCAAAGTCTTTAAAAATTTGTCTAATTTTGTCTATATTATTTTTGGACATGAAATAGGCATAATCGCTTATCATAATATCTGGCGATTTGACCTTCAATTTGTACATAAACCACTTAAAGACATCTTTCAGGACAGTAGCTTCTTCATGTTCAATAAATAAATTGTTGTACTTATTTATAGTATTCAAAAACAAAATGTGATTGCTAGAATCTAGCCCTTCTGCGTATAATTGCAACTTGTTTCGCAAATTATTGTTTTTAAAATATCTACCTAACACAAACTCATTCGTTGACCTATTGTGTTTGTAAATATACTCATCATTTCTACTGTTACTACAAACCAACCATTCGTTGACGATATCGTTTTTAGACAAGACAACTTCAAAACCATAGGTATAAATTTTTTCGTTCATTTTTATTTTATATTCAAATTTTGATGGAGTTTCCTTTGATTCAGGATTTAGTTTGAAATAGTTTTGTAAGATTGTTCTATCGTTTCCTCGAACTATATAATCTCGTGAAAAAGCAATTGCCTTTACAAAATTAGATTTACCGGAACCATTTCCACCAAACAAGGAAGCAAACTTTAGGATTTTCGTGCTTTTATCCTTGTAAACACGCTCATTGAAGTTGCGACCTTTACCTGCCACCATATCAAAAACTTCTTCATTTTCAAAAGATAGAAAATTTTTCACTCTAAACTCAATAAGCATATTGAACACTCCTTTTGATTGATATTTTATCATTTTATCGATAAAAACGCAATAGTTTTATGAAAAAAATTGTAAATGCATCAAATTTGTTGTGCGTTTTACGATTTTTTCGAAAAATCCCTATTGACAATTTACTCACGATATAATATAATACAGAGCGTAAAGGAATAATTTTCCTTACAAAATAAAAAAGAGTGGATAACAACCCACTCAAAATAGGAATACGCCGGCTGAGCCAACGCATATCCAAGTCGCATTAGATATGTTATCACAAAAAAATATGGTTGTCAACTATATTTTTCGTGCTACCGGCGGGAAAAGGAGGACGCAGTGTGACGAAACAGCGCATTACCGTTACTCAGGAAACCGACACCGGTAGAAATACAAAATTCCACGATAATGTAACCGGAGAAAATATGACACGTGCAGGATTTGTAAAAAAAATCAACAATGGTTCATATGACGATTACTATGTGCGAAATATAAATGGTGTTCCTACACCGTGTAGTAAACCTGATAGTAGCAAACGTAATAATCTTGGGTAATATCCCATCAACAAAGCCCTCTGAAGTTAATCAGAGGGTATTTTTTATTAGAAAAGAGGTAAAAACAAATGGCATTCAATAATATTTCAAAGGACTTGTTAAAAAATAATAAGCCTATGCACAAAACAATTGATTTTGTTAATACACCAATTTCAAAAGATATAAAATTATTTATAGACCCTGTCTTGATAGAAATTGGTGATTCGAAGTTCTGTGAAAAAGCAAAAATGAAGACTACAGACTTTTTTAAACAATTACATAATGCATATTATGTGACCAATGACGAATCAAAAAAGAAGTTCTTATTAACTCACGCAAGTGAAATAAACGACACGCATTTAGGCTATGCACGAAAATATGGGAAAGGTAACACCGAAGAAGGTCTATATGATATCTTTAAAGGGATTGACGATTACGTATCATCAATTAAAATTCAAAAACTCTTTGAATTGGTTTTGTATGTACCGGGATTTGCAGAAGACGGGATGTCAGATTTACTCACTAACGTTCTATATAAAGAATTAAGTGAATTTACCCTTCAACAGTGCAAAAAATATAATGTAAAAACTACTAAATGTCCTGTAAAAAGATTTTTTTGGAACGATGAAACTCACACTTGGGAAGAATATACAGGTGATTCATTAGTGATAAACGGTAAGGTTCATTTGTTAGTCCCAAAGGAAATTGTTCAGAACCGTTATCGTTTCACAACAGATAATTTTTTAAGAAGTGTAATTGTAGAAAATATCTGTATAGAAAAAACTACCTATGATGAAAATGGTAAGGAACACAGACCACGTAAAGGTGAAACCAGAGAAAAGTTATTGAAGCAAAACGGCACAATTTTTCAAACAATTCATAAATTTGCAGAAAAAGACCCTAACCTTTTATTGCAATATCAAAAAATTGTCAATGATAAGTACCAATCTCTATGTATGACAGATGATGAACTTGATGCAAGTGTATATAAAGACAATTAAATACTTAAATGCTCTTACAATGAATGTTCGCTCGCTATAGGAAATATTTTCTCAAGTTGTATAGCATACAAAAGTAAGGCTCTTGTAAAATAGCATCTCATACAAAACAAAAAGACTACACAGGGTTAGTTGTGTAGTCTTTTTTGTGTTGCGCCACTTAAAAATGTCGGTTTTTTTACTTGTTTTGCAAAAATCCCTAATATGCATTTTCTGATGAAGGAGCCAAATATAAATCAGCAACGCAGTTCCGACATTTTGCACTTTGCGCTTTGCATTTTGCATTAAAAAAGCACCCGTTAGGGTGCTTCTTTTTTTACCAATTAACTGTAACCTTTAATCCATCAACGGTGTAGGTTGCATCACCGTTTTCTTCATTGTCAACTGCGTTTGTGAATGCGTTTCGCATTTCTGCAGTTGGGAAAAGGATTGAATAAACCATTGTGAGTGAAGCAGGTTCATAAACTGTTCCGCTTAAATGGAAGCCTGTAAGCCACCAATGCTTCTGTGGACCGGACTTGAAGAGGAATTTATCTTTATAGGATAATTCCATTGTCATTTCCATCATCTGTTCATCGTTAGCACAGTTATAGAATGTACCAAGCTCTTCACCGGGAACACGGTTGTAAATTCCAACCTCAGCACCGTTTGTAACATAGAAATATGTGCCTTTCCAAACCTGAATCATCCATTCAAGACCGTCGTAATCGAAGTGGTATCTGCGGGTTTCGTAGTCGTAAATTCCGATAGCATTTGCAGCCACATCATAGATAACAGCAAAGCCTAAATCCCTTGTCCAGGCATCAACAACAGTGTAGATAACCATATCCTTGAAATTGAAGTTAAATCCAAGACCTAACATACCAGTACCGTTAAGGTCACTCAATTCACCGGTTACAGTGTTAATGTACATACCTGTACGGATTTTTTCCTTTGCACCGTCACGGAAAACCATGTTAAAGCAAATCTCATAAAGAGCAGGGTCGTCAGTAGGCTCAGCAAAAAGTTCAATCTTGTCAATCATGCTCATGTAACAGCCAAGGAAATAATAAACAACTCCTAAACCTGTGCCTTCTGCATCCTGTCTTTCACATTCTTCGAACATTGCATCTCTGAAAGCAACAGGGTCAATCTCAAATGTTTCAACAATAAGTGAAGAAAGGTTGTTGAGTGGAGGAAGATTGCGAAGTATTGCTTCCATATCCACACCACAATTATTTACAACATACAGATTTGCATCGGTGAGAGTTTTGTCAAAAGTAATATTGATTTTTTCCTCTGTTGGGAATTTTCCACCGGTTACCATACGGAAAAAGTCACCACAAGCATTGACTTTCTGTAAAAATTCAGTTGTTGTCATTGCAGGATAACCCTCATCAGCAAGAGCCTCTACATATTCTGCACGGGATTTCACATTTTTCTCACTTTTAGCCATAGCAGGTGAAGATAAAGTGAAAAGAAGTACAACAGCCATAACAACAGCAGTTAATTTAGTTGCAAGTTTCATTCTATTCGTCCTTTCAAAATATACTATTAAATATTATACCATTTTTACTAAAATTTGCAATAAAAATATAGTATAAACTTATACCATTTTTTCAATTACTCTTTATTTTAGCAATTTAATGTGTTATAATCTTCCTATTATTTTTTAGGAGATGTAGAAAATGAGCAAAAATCGCGGTATGCAGTATGCAGAAATACTTTCAAAGCTTATTAAAGTTGAAACAATTTCTTCAAGGGACAACAAAGACAGAACAAAGTTTTTAGAATTTCATAAAGTCCTTCGTGAAACCTTCCCTAACTTTTTCAATACTGTGGATTGTGAGGAGTTTGACGGTAGCCTTTTACTTAAATGGAAAGGTACTGACTCATCTTTAAAACCGGTAATGCTTATGAATCATCACGACGTTGTTGAGGCGAGTGGTGAATGGAAATATCCTGCTTTTTCAGGTGAAATTGCAGAGGGCAGAGTGTGGGGCAGAGGTACACTTGATACAAAGGGTGGACTTTCAATGATGCTTCAGGCTGCTGAGGAGCTTATCAAAGAAGGCTTTACTCCAAGAAGAGATACATATTTCGTAACAACCTGTACTGAGGAAACAGGCGGTGAATGTGGCAACGCTATCTCACTTGAGCTTGAAAAGAGAAATATGGATTTTTATATGGTACTCGACGAGGGTGGTATGATACTTTACGACCCAATTGGTGGTGCTGACGGTACTTTTGCAATGATTGGTGTTGGTGAAAAGGGCTATATGGACCTTAAATTTGTTGCAAAGTCAAATGGTGGTCATGCTTCTGCACCTGGTAAGAACACTCCACTTGTACGTCTTGCAAAATTTATGTGTGAAGCAGAAAAAGCACAGTGCTTTGATGTTGAGATGTCACCAACTATTAAGGAAATGCTTTCAAGATTTGCACCAACAATGAGTGGCATTATGAAAACTGCTTGCAGTAATACAAAGGCTTTCAAGCCGGTACTTGAAAAGGTTATGCCAATGATTTCGCCATCCGGTGCTGCATTACTCCGTACAACTCTTGCTTTCACGATGAGTAAGGGTTCTGATGGCTCAAATGTTATTCCACAAGAAGCATGGGTTATTGGTAATATGCGTTATTCCCACCATCAGGGTAAAAAATCAAGCGTTGAGAATATCGTTAACCTTGCAAAGAAATATGACATTGAAACAGAGATTATAGAGGATGGAATTGAGTCAGGTATTACTGATTTCAATGGTGAACAGTTCAAGTTCATTGAAAAAGCAGTCCAGGCAGTTTTCCCTGAGTACAAGCCTGTTCCATACATTATGAATGGTGCAACTGACAGCAGATATTTCACAAGAGTCTGTGATAATTGTATCCGTTTTGTACCTTTTAAGATTGATAATCAACAGTATGGCAGTGTTCACGGTATTGACGAAAATGTTAGCATCGATACACTTGCACCTGCTGTTGATTTCTATAAATACGTAATCAAAGAGGTATAATTTAATGGCGAAAACCGAAAGAAAAGGTCTTGATATCAGTGCGAAATCCTTTATCGGTGCGATAGTGATTATTTTTGCATTGATGTGTCTGACCTATGTTTCAACATTTCTCATTCCCGGTGGTGAATATCAGAGAGTAACCGATGCAAACGGAATGGAAACCATTGTTACCGACAGCTTTAAATATGTTGAGGGCGGAGTTCCATTCTTAAAGTGGATTTTATCCCCATTTTTAGTCCTTGGTGCTGACGGTGGTGGAGCAATTATTGCCGTTATCGTCTTTCTTCTTGTAATCGGTGGTATTTTCACAGCCCTTGATAAATGTGGACTTATGGAGTATATGCTCAAGAAAATTGTTCACAGATTCGGACAGAACAGATATATACTTATGTCACTTGTGATGCTCTTCTTTATGTCAATGGGTGCGTTTATCGGTTCACTTGAAGAATGTGTACCACTTGTTCCTATTGTTGTGGGACTTTCTGTGGCCCTTGGCTGGGACGAGCTTACAGGACTCGGAATGAGTATTCTCTCTGCAGGCTGTGGCTTTGCATCAGGTGTATGTAATCCATTTACCGTCGGTGTTGCTCAGGAACTTGCAGGACTTCCGATGTTTTCGGGAATGTGGCTTCGTTTTGTGGCATTCTTAATCATTTATGGCATTGTTCATTTCTTTGTGAAACACCACGCACTTAAAATCGCAAAGCCTATTGAACAGATAGAAGTTCACGACGATTTTGTTGATGATAAGAGAATGGATAAAGCACTCTGGATCTTTGCCGGGGTGTTGGGAATAGGAATTTTAGTAGTGCTAAGTTCCGTTTTCTTAACATTCTTGCAGGATTACACAATGATTATTGTTGCAGTTATGTTCCTCGTGGCAGGACTTGCATCGGTAATTATTTCAGGTATGAGTGGCAAGGACTTAATGAAGAATTTCGGCTACGGAATTGTAACAATTCTTCCTGCAGTCTTTATGATTTTAATGGCAAGTTCAATTAAATACACTCTTATTGAGGGCAAAATTCTCGATACACTTCTTCACTCAGCGGTTGGAATTGCCGAAAGCTTACCAAAGGGTGCAGTGATTCTATTTATCTATTTAATCGTTCTTGTACTTAATTTCTTTATCAGCTCAGGTTCAGCAAAAGCATTTTTACTTATGCCTTTGATTGTCCCAATGGCACAGATTTTTGAGATTTCTTCCCAGCTTTCAGTTATGGCCTTTGCCTTTGGTGACGGATTCTCAAATGTTATGTACCCAACAAATCCGGTGCTTTTAATCAGCCTTGGTATGGCAGGAATCAGCTATGTAAAATGGTTTAAATGGACCTTCAAAATCCAGTTCACAATCCTTGTAGCAACAAGCCTGTTATTATTATTCGGTTTGGGAATAGGTTATAATTAAGTTTGTTATGTTATTGCCTCCCTCTGACGAGGGAGGTGGATTTTGCGAAGCAAAAGACGGAGGAGAGATAGACTACCCCTCAGTCAACTTCGTTGACAGCTCCCCTGACAAGGGGAGCCTATTATTTATTACATTTATTCTGTGAAAGGAGAAAATATGAAAGTCATAATTTGTTGTCTGAATTCCAAATATGTCCACGCATCCCTTTCTCCTTGGTGCTTGTTATCAGGTGTTCGTAGTTTCTGTAAAGAAAAAGTAGAGGCATCAGTTATGGAAAGCACAATAAATGGCAATATCTACGACTTTGCCGATAAAATTATCAGCGAAAAACCTGATATTGTTTCCTTTTCATCCTACATCTGGAATATTACGAAAACCCTTGAAATCTGTCGATATATAAAGGAAAAGCACGAGTGCAAAATCATTCTCGGTGGTCCCGAGGTAGCATACCGTCAGGAAGATGTGCTGAAAAAATATAATTTTATTGACTTCGTCTTAGCAGGTGAGGGGGAATGGACTTACCCTGATTTTCTCAATAATCTGAATGGGGATTTGTCCCTTGTAAGTGGTCTTTCATATCGTGAAAATGGTAAAATTATCACAATCCCTGAAAAGATTTATGCTGACACACCACCGTCACCATATACGGACGAATTTTTTGAAAACTTAAATGGCAGAATTTCATATATCGAAACAAGCAGGGGGTGTCCTTATCGTTGTGCATTCTGTCTTTCGGGCAGATGCTCACCATTACGATATTTCGATTTGGAACAAGTGAAAAAGGATATAATAAAACTTGCTAATAGTGGTACACAAACATTAAAATTCGTTGACCGTACATTCAATGCAAACTCAAAACGAGCAAACGATATTTTAACCTTTATCAAGGAAAAATACGGAAAAGAAATTCCCCAAAATGTCTGTTTCCACTTTGAAATTGCAGGGGATATTTTAAGAGAAGATACTCTTGATATACTTAGTACTATGCCCTTGGGTGCTGTTCAGCTTGAAATCGGTATGCAGTCCTTTAACGAGGAAACATTAAAGACCATAAACCGAAAAACCGACACCAAAAAGCTTATTGAGAATATCAAAAAGCTTGTAAGCTTTAAGAATATGCACATTCACATTGATCTTATTGCAGGGCTTACAGGTGAAGATTTGGAAAGCTTCAAGAATAGTTTTAATATCGGTTATTTACTTAAAGCACAGATGCTTCAAATGGGATTTTTAAAGCTCCTCTATGGTGCAGATATGCGAGAAAATAGTGAGAAATATCCTTGCGCATTTAATGACGAGCCACCTTATGAGGTTACATCAACTCCGTGGCTTACAAGTGATGAAATAAGAATGCTTAAAAACTGCGAAGATGCTCTTGACCGACTTTATAACAGTGGCAGATTCTTATTCACACTTGATTACTTAATTGACAAAATCGGTATCACACCATTTGACCTTTTCAACGATTTTGGAAATGCAGTTGACGGAAATAAAATGAGGCTTTCCGACTATGCAGAAAACCTCTATAATTTCTTTAAAACTAAATGTGATAGTGAGATTTTAAAGGAAAAAATCCTTTGTGATTTGCTGTCTTGCAGCTCGTCGGTACAGATTCCTGAAATATTTAAGGTGCGAAATCCACTTTATAAACAAGTGAAAAAGCACTTTATCGAAAACGTGGATAAGAATATGAAAATCGCTGTCCTTTATAAATCAGCCCTTGTCTATGCCGTTAATCAAAAGGCAGAAAAAGACCCTCACGGACGATATAAAGGTGACTTTTATTCAATAGATGAAATAACAAAAGAGTGGATGTAAATCCACTCTTTGTCTTTTTAACCTAACCAACCGATACAGTCACCGTCACAGTAATTGTCAAGGTCTTCATATCTTGGGTCATACTTGCTTACAAGAATATGGTTACAGTATTTGCATCTCTCAACAGGTTTTTCATTTTCATCGTTGTCCTGAAGCTCGTCAGAAGGTCCGATGCTGATGTGACCACCATTACCATTACTATTGTCATTTTTGTCAGTAGTATCAGGCTCTTGGGGAGTGTCAGGATTTTCCGGTGTACTTGGAGTGTTGTCTCCACTTGGCTTCTGTGCGTCATTGTTATCAACATTTGGATTGTTGGTTTCAACCTGATTCTGGTCAGGTGAGTTACTGTCATCTTTGTTTGAAACTGCGATTACAATGCCGACAACTGCTACAATAGCCACAACAACTGCCACAATAATTGCAATAAGTTTTTTATTCATAATTTGTTTTGCTCCTTAATAGTAATAGAAAGTAGAAAGATTATATCACTATTTCAGAATTTTTGCAAGAAGTAAAAACAAGAAGATTTATAATAGCCTCGGGGTTTGTCGATATTCAGTATAAAAAGGTGCTTGTTTTTTAATATAAATACTTGACATTCACCTATAAAAAATATATAATATTCGAGCAACTGAATACGGACCACTAGCTCAGTTGGTTAGAGCATCCGGCTCATAACCGGACGGTCATAGGTTCGAGTCCTATGTGGTCCACCAAAAAAGAAGTAACTTTTGTCTACCAAAAGTTACTTCTTTTTTATCCAAGCCGCAGGCTTGGTATATCATCACCGCGCGAAGTGCGGTGTATATCATCAAGGGCGCAAAGAGCCCTTGCATCTCATCACGCGCAGCGTGTATATTCCTCTGCGACTTGATTATATACAAAACTTCGTTTTGACGATATACAATCCCTTCGGAATTGATGATATACAACGTCTTGCGCCGTTGATTTTTATTTATTAATATGATATACTTACAATACAAAGAGAGGTGTTTGCTATGAAAAAACTGTTCTTATTGCGGCTTTTTGTCTTGTAGCAGTATTATTAGTTTCGTGCACTCGTCCATATTCCTTTATGTATGGAGTGCCGGACATTGATACAATTCAAATTGAAATCGTCAATTTGGAAACTGCGATGGGATATCATGAAGGATCTCCTTACAGTGAGGAAAATGTTTCGGTTATTAAGGTTATAGGAAACAATAAAATTGAAGAGTTCCTTTCCGATTTCAAGAAAATAAAGAGTTATCAGCCGATTTTTGGCAGCAGGATAGATAGTATTTCAGGCGAGGCGATTCGTATCACTTATGAGAAAGGAGATATTGAGTTGATCACGCATTATGGCACTGCAACTGTAAAGAACGGAGATATTAGTGTTCAGACTATCACCTTTGA
>CALBQZ010000056.1 GCA_937899735.1 uncultured Clostridia bacterium
TCCTTGCAGGTGTTAAAGACGAAACAACATTCATTGCAGAAGCTAAAAAGGCAATTTTGACTGCTGACAACAAGAGCACAAAAGACCCTGATGAAGTTACAGATTATAGCGATGCTACATATGCTGAACTTGAACAGTTTGGCGCAGAAGCAGCAAAATGGGCTTACGATGATGCTCGTCAGGTTGGCGACAAAGCTGTAATTGACCTTGGCGATGGTAATTATGCCGTTGTTTATATGGTTGCTGTTCCACACAAAGATGTGAGCACATATTCACACGCTGTTCGTCATATTCTTGTTGCTTTCCCAACAGATGAAGAAACAGGCGAAACAAAGGAAATCACAGATGCTGAAAAAGCAACATATAAAGCGAAAGCACAATCTATTCTTGATGAATATCTCAAAAACCCAACAGAAGAAAACTTTGCAAACCTTGCAAAAACTAAAACAGAAGACCCAGGTTCAAAAGACAATGGTGGTCTTTATGAAGACTTGAATGCAAGCACAAGTTTTGTTCAACCTTTCAAAGATTGGTATCTTGATGCAAGCCGTAAAGCTGGCGACACAGGAATTGTTGAATCAGATTACGGTTATCATGTAATGTACTATTCAAAGGCAACTGGTGTTACTTGGTCAGAAAATGTTAAATCAATGATTCTCAACGAAGCAGTTCAAAAACTCTATTCAGAAAACGTTGATGTTATTACAAATTCAATCAAGGCTGATTCACTTGTGTTAAAATGGGCAGTAAGTGCTGAAACTAAGCACATTGAAAAACTTCTTGCTTATTCAGCATCAAATTCATCAGCTCAATAATAAAAACATTAAATCCTCGCATTAGCGGGGATTTTTTTATAAAATAAAAAGTAGGGATGAATCGTCACCTCTACTTTTTTCTATATGTTTTATTTCTTTTTCTTAATTATTTTTCTTGCAGTCACAAGTCCTACTGTTGCTACAAATCCAGCAACAGCACCTTTGATTAATGGCATTGCGGCATCAAAGCTATTTGGTGCATAAGTGTATGCATTATAACGGATTTTCTTTTCTACCTTGAAATCGGGCAAATCTTTAATCTCGATTGTTGTTGTTTCAAAGTTCTTTACGTCATTTTCGTCAAAATCGAAAATGCGTACTCCCCTTTTATCTGCAGGACCGTAAACATTGAATCCGCAACCTTGAGTATAGCCCATTTTCATACCCTTATATTCGCCCATAAATGAGTTGTTATGGTCGTGACCGAAGAACATAGCAAACACATCACCTTTTTCATTAAGAGCATCAAATTCGCCAGTATTCACTTCAGGTGTTGCAGGTGTTTCCCACACGAATGAACGGTCATTGATTACGCAACATTCGGGGTTCAAGTCAAAGAACTTGCCCGCATGGTCACGGTAGCCCGTTGCTACGCCTTTTTTCTTTGGAACTTCCATAAGCAAATTCCACATTTCAGGCACAGGAATATGCTGAAACATAATTGTTGGCACATAGTCACCATATTTATCTTTAAATTCATCACGAAGACTTTTATACCATTCGATTTGGCCTTCTGAAACGGGACTACATCTACCATTGAGACTCATTGAAAGGCTATCTATCAAAAGTACATTGAGTTTTGGCTCACCGTCTTCACCCATAACAAGAAGATTGTGGTTGCAATAGCCATCAATAGTATCATCGGCATTAAATGCAAGGCAATTTTTATGTTGTTTATAGAGTTTCAACTGTTGTTCTTTGTTTGCAGCACATTGGAGATCGGAAGAGCGTCGTGTAGGGAAAGAGTGTAGATCTCGGTGGTCGCCGTAT